>JAJXVM010000047.1 GCA_021782135.1 Myxococcales bacterium
GTGCTTCACCGCGAAGCCGACCTGGGAGTGGGTGGGGTCGATGGCCCAGGTCGTGGGCGCGGCGAGCGCGAGGGCCGGGGCGAGGATGGCGAGGGACGCGAGGAGCTTCTTCATGGGATCGCTCTTCCTTTCCTTCAAGGGTTCAGGGTTCAGACGGCGGCGGGGACGGCGGCGGCCTTCTTCACCGCCTCGAGCTCGATGGAGATCTCGACCTTCTCGCCCACCAGCACCCCGCCCGCCTCGAGCGCGGCGTTCCAGGTGAGCCCGAAGTCCTTGCGGTCGAGGGAGGCCTTCGCCGAGAAGCCGGCGCGCTGGTTGCCCCAGGGGTCCTTGCCGGTCCCGGCGAAGTCGGCGTCGAGGGCGACCTCCTTCACGACGCCGTGCAGGTCGAGATCGCCCACCACGCGGTAGCCGCCGCCGGCCTTCTCGATCCGCTTCGAGCGGAAGGTGAGCCGGGGGTACTTCGCGACGTCGAGGAAGTCGGGCGACTTGAGGTGCGTGTCGCGGTCGGCCACCTGGGTGTCGATGGAGGCGGCGTCGATGGTCACCTCGACCGAGGAGCGGGTGAGATCGGCCTCGTCGAGCTGGACGGCGCCCGACCACTTCGCGAAGCGGCCGTGCACCTTCGAGATGACCATGTGGCGCACCGAGAACTGGATGGCGGAGTGGCTGACGTCGATGTCCCAGAGGTTCGTCATGTTCGTTTCCTTCCTTGGTTTTGGTTCGGTTGCTTCGAGCGCTGCGCGTTCGAGACGAGAGGAACTTGCATCTGTTGCTCGTGTTGCGCAATCATCGCAGCGACACTTCTTCGTTCCGATGGAGCAACGATGATCGACCTCAATCTCCTCTCCGTCTTCGAGGCGGTCGCCCGCACCTCGAGCTTCTCCGCCGCGGCGAAGGAGCTCGGCATCCCCAAGTCGTCGGCGAGCCGGGGCGTGGCGCGGCTCGAGGACGCCCTCGGCGTGCAGCTCCTCTTCCGCACCACGCGACGGGTCTCGCTCACCGCCGCCGGCACCGAGCTGTTCGACCGGGTGACGCCCCTGCTGCGCTCGATGAAGGGGGCGGTGGCCGGGCTCCCGGAGCGCGAGGAGGTGCCCACCGGCACGCTCAAGGTGACCGCGCCGGTGGACCTGGGCGTGGTCTTCCTGGCGGAGCTGGTGACGCGCTACACCGCGCGCTACCCGGCGGTCGCGGTCGACCTGCACCTCACCGGCCGGGTGGTGGACCTGGTCGGCGAGGGCTTCGACGTCGCCCTGCGGGTCGCCACCCGGCTCGAGGACTCGTCGCTGGTGGTGCGCCGGGCGGCGCCGGTGCTGCTCCAGCTCTTCGCCTCGCCGGTGTACCTGGCGCGCCGCGGCACCCCGCGCGCCGAGGCGGAGCTGGAGGCGCACGACCAGGTCCTCTTCCGCGGCGGCCCGCAGCAGCTGCGGGTGGGCGGCCAGCGGCCGGGCGGCGCTCCGCCCCGCGTCGCCTGCGACGACCTCCTCTTCGCCCGGGACGCGGTCCGCGCCGGCGCGGGGATCGGCCTGCTGCCCACCTTCCTGGCCGAGCCGGACGTGCTCGCGGGCCAGCTGGTCCGGGTGCTCCCCCGGCTCGAGCGCCTGGCCGGGAGCCTGTACGTCGTCACCCCGGCGGCGCGCCACGTCCCGAGCAAGGTGGCCGCCTTCCGCGACCTGGTGGTGGAGACGCTGAAGCCGCGGGCCCGGGCTCCGGCCGGCGCCTGAGCCGCGGCCGCGGGAGCGTGGGTCCGATCCCTGTTATGACTGGGCCGATGCCGATCGGCCGAGACCTCCCGGACCTCCCTCCGCTCGCGCGCGAGGAGCTGCTGCGCTACAGCCGCCACCTGCTCGTGCCGGACGTCGGCGTGGAGGGGCAGCGGCGGCTCAAGGCGGCCCGCGTGCTGCTGATCGGCGCGGGCGGGCTCGGCTCGCCGGTGGGGCTCTACCTGGCCGCCGCCGGGGTGGGGACGCTCGGGCTGGTGGACTTCGACGCGGTGGACGTCACCAACCTGCAGCGCCAGGTGCTGCACGGCACGCGGGACCTGGGGCGCCCGAAGGTCGAGTCGGCGCGCGCCCGCCTCCAGGATCTGAACCCGCACGTGGAGGTGGTGGCGCACGAGACGCGGCTCACCGCCGCGAACGCCCTCGACCTCGTCGGCCGCTACGACCTGGTGGTGGACGGGGCCGACAACTTCGCCACCCGCTACCTCGTCAACGACGCCTGCGTCCTCGCCGGCCGGACGGAGGTCCACGCGTCCGTGCACCGGTTCGAGGGCCAGGCGACGGTCTTCGGCGCGCCCGGCGGCCCCTGCTACCGCTGCCTCCACCCCGAGCCGCCGCCGCCGGGCCTCGTGCCCTCCTGCGCCGAGGGGGGCGTGCTCGGCGTGCTCCCCGGCCTGCTCGGCACCATCCAGGCCACCGAGACGGTGAAGCTGATCCTCGGGCTCGGCGAGCCGCTGGTGGGGCGGCTCCTGCTGGTGGACGCGCTCGGGATGCGGTTCCGGACGGTCAAGCTGCGCCCCGATCCCCGCTGCCCGGCCTGCGGCACCCGGACCCTGCGCGCCCTCACGGACCTGGAGCCGCTCTGCGCGGCCCCGGCCGAGGAGGCGCCGGTGCCGGAGATCCTCCCGGTCGAGCTGGCCGCGCGCCTCCGCCGCGGCGAGGCGCTCGACCTGCTCGACGTCCGCGAGGCGCACGAGTGGGAGATCGGGCGCATCGAGGGGGCGCGCCTCCAGCCGCTCTCCGGGCTCTCCGACGCGCTCGGGGCGCTGGCGCCGGAGCGCGAGCTGGTCGTCTACTGCCGCTCGGGCGTGCGCAGCGCCCGGGCGGTGCGGCTCCTGCGCGAGGCCGGGTTCCGCCGCGCGGTGAGCCTCGCGGGAGGGATCCTGCGCTGGGCCGAGGAGATCGATCCCTCGATGCCGCGCGACTGACCGGCGAGCCGGCCCGCGCCGCCGCGCCGCGGCCCGTCGGCCACTCTACAGCAGGTACTCGAGGGTGACGGCGAGCGTCGTGTCCCACGGGATCTTCGGGGGGGGCGGGGCGCTGTCGTAGTTCACCGTGTAGCTCACCCCGAACCCGAGCGGCCCGAGGAGCTTGGTCGTGAGCTTGGTCACGCTGTTCGCGAGCACCCGCGACTCGCCGAGGTTGGGGATGACCTCCAGGTCCTGCGAGAAGAGGATGCGCTTGTCCACCTCGCGGTGGAAGGCCACCGCGGCGCGGGGCGCCTTGAGGAAGTACAGGCGCGGGTAGATCGCCCCCGGCGTCGGGAAGTACTGGAAGCGGTACTCCTCGGCGAGCCGCATCCCGGCGTCGGTGCGCAGGAACAGCTTCTCGTCGCCGCGGGTCTCGTCGATCCAGGCGTAGCCCACGCCCGACTCCTGGCTGTGGCGCACCTCGACGCTCTTCGGGTGATCGGTCTCCATCCCGCCGAGCAGGTACACGGAGAACGGCCGGGTGACGCGCCAGTCTCCGCGCAGGAAGAGCGAGGCGTTCTCCGCCGAGATCTGGCTCGGGCCCCCGGTGCCGGCGCGGGCCTCGCCGTAGGTGCCGACCGCCTTCCCGCTCAGGATCCAGTCGGCGGTCTTGTGCTCCAGGGAGGCGTTGAAGTTGAAGGTGAGGCTGCGCGCGTTGCCGGTGACCGACACCAGGCCGAGGCCGAGGTTCCCGGTCCAGTGCTTGGGCGGCGGGGTGGGGGCGGGGGCGGGACAGGCCGGACAGGCCGGGCACGGGGGCGGCGGGGGGCACCCCTGCGCCTGCTCGGCCCCGAGGGCCAGGCCGAGCGCCAACACCGCGAACGCCGCCATCGGCTCACCCCTCCCGGCTCTGGACTTAATCGGGCGGCGGGCGCCGGGCCGCTCGCCCCCCCTCCGGGAGAGCAGGGAACCGGCGGCGCCCCTCCTCGCGGGGAGCATGGAAGCCGGCGGAGCCGCCTTGGGCCGCGCGGCGCCCTCGCCGCGCCTCGCCGCCTCACCTCGCCGGAACCGGGAAGCCGGGGGGCTCGGCCGCGAGCACCTGGAAGAGCTGCTCCAGGTCGACGGGCTTCGCCATGTGCCCGTCGAAGCCGGCCTCGCGCGCCCGCCGGCGGTCCTCGGGCTGGGTGTAGCCGCTGAGCGCGATGAGCAGGGCGGAGCCGAGCGCCGCCTCCCGCCGCAGCGCCCGCGCCAGCTCGTACCCGTCCATCCCGGGCAGCCCGATGTCGCACAGGACCACCTCGGGCGGGTTCGCGCGCACCTTCGCGAGGGCGTCCGGGCCATCGTGGGCGACCTCCACCGAGTGGCCCACCACCTGGAGCAGGTCCGAGAGCGAGTCGGCGGCGTCGAGGTTGTCGTCCACCACCAGGACCCGGCGCTGCACGGCGCGCGGCGGTTCGGTCCCGCCGGTGGCGGGCGGGCGCGCGCCATCCCGCAGCGGCAGCGCGAAGCGGAACTCGGCGCCCTGCCCCGAGCCCGCGCTCTCGGCCTCGACCGTCCCGCCGTGCAGCTCGACGATCTCCTTGACCAGCGCCAGGCCGAGCCCCAGGCCGCCCTCGCTCCTCGCCAGGGTGCGCTGGCCCTGCACGAAGGGCTGGAAGACCTCCGAGAGGAGCTTCGGCTCGATGCCCGCGCCCGTGTCGCGCACGCGCACCGCCGCGGTCCCGCCGCTCGCCACCAGCGCCAGCGTGACCTGGTCCCCCTGCGAGCTGAACTTCGCGGCGTTGTGCAGCAGGTTCCCGATCACCTGCGTGATGCGCGTGGGATCGGCCTCCACCCAGGTGCGCCCGCCGGGCACCTCGGTGCGGAGCTCGATCCCGCGCTCCTCCATGAGGAGCCGGAAGTCCTCCGACGCGCGCAGCACCAGCTCGCGGAGATCGACCTGCTCCCGCCGCAGCTCGATCTTCCCTCGCGCGATGCGCGTCACGTCGAGGAGATCGTCCACCAGCCGGGTGAGGTGGACGGCCTAGCGCTCGATCACCGCCCGGGCCCGGATCGCATGCTCGCCGCGGGGATCGGCCTGCCGCAGCACGAGCACCGAGTTGCGGATGGGCGCGAGCGGGTTGCGCAGCTCGTGCGAGAGCATGCCCAGGAACTCGTTCTTGCGGCGATCCGCCTCCCGCAGGCTCTGCTCGCTCTGCCGCAGCGCGTGCTCGGCGCGCTTGCGCTCGGTGATGTCCGTGAGGGAGACCACCGCCCCCACGTGCTCGCCGGAGATCCGCAGCGGGACGCCGCTGATCAGGAGCCAGCGCGGCTCCGACCCCAGGGCGCGGACCTGCTGGATCTCCCCCACGACCGCCTCGCCGCGGACGGCGGCGCGCACCGCCACCATCTCGTCCGGCCCGAGCAGCCGGCCGTCCTCCGACCGGACCTCGTACTGGGCCATGACGCGCTCCCCGACCGGCCCCCGCCGCGCGCTCGCCGGCAGCCCGAGGATCTGGTCGGCCGCCGGGCTGGAGCGAACGGTCCGCCCCTGCCGGTCGTAGACGATCACGCCGTCGGCGATGCAGTCGAGGACCGCCTCGAGCTGCACCGCCCGGGCGCGCGCCTCCTCCTCGCGCTCCCGGATCTCCTCCTCGGCCCGCCGCCGGTCGGTGACGTCCCGGAAGATGATGCAGCGGTAGCTCCTCCCGTCGCTGGCCCGGATCGCCGAGGAGGTGACCTCGGCCGGGAAGAGCGAGCCGTCGGCGCGCCGGAGGAGGAGCTCGCCTCGGGCCTCGCCGGCCCGCTCCCTGCGCGCCAGGAACGCGCGCAGCGGGCCGTCGTCCACGACGCGGTCGCCGCGCCCGGTCCGGCGCAGCGCGGCCTCCGAGAGACCGAAGGCGCGGCAGGCCGCCGGATTGGCGCGCACGACGACGCCCGCCCCGGTGGTGATGAGGACGCAGTCGATGCTGTGCTCGAACAACGCTCGGTAGAGTGCGTCCAAGGTGGCACCTCGCGCCGTTCGACGAGCGCGTCCGAAAGGATCCGCTTAACGGGTCACGGCCCGGGACGCCTGGGACCGGAGGGGGCGCTTCACAGAGGGTCGACGGCCGGCGCGAAATCCGGAGGGGAGGGCGCGGGACGCGCCGGGTCGCCTTGACCGGACGAGTGGGATTCCGCTAACTTGCCCGCGCTTCGAAGGCGATGGGGTTCCGCCTCACAACCGCCGGCCGGTGACGTCTCCGGACGGCTGATGACTCCTGGGAAGACGCGAGCTTTCACCACGTTCCTGGGAGGAGTGCGTGCAGCCCACCCCCGCGCCGGAAGACCTCGACCCGCTCGGCCACTCCATCGGCGAGAGCCTCGCGCTCGGGCGCCACCTCCTGCTGGTGGCCGCGCCGCTGGGGCTCCTCGTCGGCGTCGCCATCGCCGGGTACGACTGGGTGGTCAACGAGCTGCTCTGGAAGAGCGTGCTGGCGCGCCCGCTCCCGGTCCAGCTCGCGGCGCCGTTCTTCGCGCTCCTGCTCGCCGGGGTGCTGCTGCGCGTCTTCCGCGTGCCGTCGCCCTCCATGGCCGACGAGGTGGTGAAGGCCTACCACGCGCCGGGCCAGGGGATGCCGACGCGCACCGCGGCCGGCAAGCTCGCGGCCTCGGTCGCGACCATGGGGCTCGGCGGCAGCGCCGGCATGGAGGGCGCGAGCAAGTGGGTCGGCGCGACCATCGGCTCGGCCGTGCAGTCGGGGCTCAACCGGCTCGGCCCGCGGCCGCTCCGCTGGGACCGGAAGACCACCCTCATCGCCGGCGGGTCGGCCGGCATCGCGGCCATCTTCCGCGCCCCGCTCTCGGGCGCCATCATGGGGGTCGAGTCGCCCTACAAGCACGACCTCGCGCACGAGGCGCTGCTGCCGGCGCTGGTCGCCTCGGCCACCTCGTTCTGGGCCTTCACGCGGATCCGGCCGGCGTCGCCCTACTTCCCGCTCTCCTTCCACTACACCCTCGCGTCGCGCGACCTGCTGGTGGCGGTCCCGCTCGGGCTCGCGGCCGGCCTCGCCTCGCACGCCTTCCTCTGGACCCTCGGCGGCCTGCGGGGCCGGTTCGAGCGGCTGAGCGGCTCGGTGGTGGTCCGGACCGCGCTCGGCGGGCTGCTGCTGGTCGCGCTGGCCTGGGGCTCGCGCCGGCTCCTCGGCGCGCCGGTGACGCTCCAGGCCGGGCTGCCGGTCGCCAACGCGCTCCTCGCCGGGAAGTACGGCCTGGGCGCGGCGCTGGCCATCTTTCTCCTCAAGCTGCTCGCGACCGCCGTCACCTTCGGCTGCGGCGGCGTCGGCGGGCTCTTCGTCCCGACCGCGACCATCGGCGCGGCGCTCGGGGCCGCCTTCGACGCCGTCTTCGCGCCCGGCCACCCCGGAGTGTTCACCCTGCTCGGCATCGCCGCGTTCTCGGGCGCGAGCTACAACAGCCTGCTCTTCTCCGCCGTGTTCGTGGCCGAGTCCACCGGGAACGTCTTCCTGGTGGTGCCGGCCCTCATCGCCTCCACCGTCGCCTTCACGGTGACCGCCGGGGTCTCCAACTCCAAGTCGCAGCGGCGCCGCCGGCCCGGTTGGCGCGACGAGCTCCGCGCCGTGCCGCTCTCGACGGTCATGACCCGCCGGGTGATCACCGCCTCGCCCGGGCAGACGCTGGAGGCCTTCTCGCGCTCGGTGCTGGTCGAGCACCACTTCAAGGCGCTCCCGGTGGTGGACGACGCCGGCGCGCTCCGCGGCATGGTCGGGCTGCAGCACCTGCGCGGCGTGGCCCTGTCGGAGTGGAGCGAGGTGCTCGTGTCGGAGGTCATGGACCCGGCGCCGCGGAGCCTCCGGCCCGAGGACAGCGTCGCGGACGCCGCCCGGGCGCTCCAGCGGGGGCCCTACGATTACGTCCCGGTGGTCGACCCGGCGAGCCGGGCGCTGGTGGGGATCGTCTCGGACAGCGACGTCTACCGGTCGCTGGGGGAGCAGGCCGCGCGAGCGGCGTGAGCGACCCGCCCCCTCCCCTCACCCGCCCGCCGCCGGCAGGAGCCCGTGCAGCAGGTCGGCCCGGTCCACGATCCCGACCAGCCGGTTCGAGCGGTCCACCACCGCGAGCACCTTGTGGCCCCCCGCGAGCATGCGCGCGGCCGCCTCGCCGAGCAGCGTCTCCTCGCTCGCCGTGGCGACCTCCCGGCTCATCAGATCGCCCGCCACCTCCGCGCGCCCGCGCCGCTCCCGCAGGGTCCGCTCGCGCCCGAACGGGAGCCGCTCCGCCAGCGCGCGGAGGGCGCCGGAGCGCAGCGAGGGCGCGAGCCGCCCGAGCAGCTCCTCGTCGGTGACGATCCCGATCACGTGCCGCTCCGGATCGACCACCACCGCCCGGTTGAGCCGCGTCGAGACGATGGTCTGGAAGAGCTCGGCGAGCGGGGTGTCGGGGAGCACCGTCGGGACCTCGCCGCGCATGGCCCGGGAGACCGGCGCGTCGGCGGCGAGGCCCGAGCCCCCGGCGCGCGGCTCCCGGTCGCCGAAGCCGCCGGCCGCGGTCCGCAGCAGATCGAGCCGGCTGATCACGCCCACCAGCCGCCCGCGGTCGTCCACCACCGGCAGCCGCTTCAGGCGGCGCCGCGTCATCACCTCGGCGAGCTCGGGCAGCGTGGTCCCCTCGTGCACGCTCACCAGCTCCGTCGTCATCACGTCCCGGGCGACCTTCCCCCCCTCGGACAGCTCCTCGAGCACCCCGCGCTGCTCCGGCGTCTCGAGCTGGCGGAGCAGCTCGACGCGCGCCCCCAGCCCGCCGCGCCGGACGAGGTCGCCGTTGGTGACGATGCCCACCGGCACGCCGTGGTGGACCACCGGCAACGCCCGGTAGAGCTCGCCCAGCATCCGCTCGACCACCTCGCGCAGCGGCGTCTCCGGCTCGACCGCCACCGGGTCGCGCGTCATCACGTCGCGGGCCGTGAGCGCCGCCGGCAGGGCGCGCACCGGGCCGGGCTCGAAGTACAGGATCTCGGTCTGGTCCACGGTGACCAGGCCGCGCGGGAGGAGCCGCTTGAGCGGCCCGAGCAGCCGCTCCACCACCTCCGGCCGATCGATCCACTCGACGACCAGCGGGAGCTTCTGCGCGACGTCCACGAGGTGGCTGACGTGGAGCTCGCCCGAGGCGCCGAAGCCCTCCACGCCCCGGAACACGGTCGCGCCCCGGGTGCCCTCCCTGCGCAGGAACTCGAGGATGGCGAGGTGGGCGGCGCGGTGGCCGACCCGGTCGTCCTCGTTGACGTAGATCCGGACCCGCCTCGCCTTGCCGACGGACTCCATCGGAACCTCCGCGCGTGCGGCCTCGGTATTCTAGGCCGGGGTGGCCTCCGGAGCCCGCCCCCTCCGGGAGCTCGCGCGGAGAGCGCCGGCCGGCGACCGCCATTCCATATGGCCCATTTTTCCCCGTAGAGTCCGATGGGGTCGCCTGATAGGGTCTGCGTCAATCAACTCCGCCCTGCGCGACATCCGTGCGGCGGACGCTCCCAGGGAGTCACCATGAGAACCGCACTCTTCGCCCTCGTCGCCCTCGCCGGCGCCGCCTGCGCCACGAGCCCCACCACCAGCGGGCGCCTGCCCTTCTGCATGCCGTGCACCTCCCCCTGCAAGTCGGAGGACTCCTGCGGGGCCAAGGTGGCCGAGGTGAAGCCGCCGCCGCCCGCGCCCGCTCCGGTCGCGCCGCCGCCCGCTCCCAAGGATCCGGCCGCGACGCCCACCTTCAGCCCGGACGGGAGCTCCTTCGACAAGCCGCAGCAGGTCGTGATCACCTCGGCCACCCCGGGCGCGACCATCCACTACACGACCGACGGGAGCACGCCCACCGAGTCGTCGCCGGTCTACACGGGGCCGATCACCGTGGACAAGAACACCACCGTCCAGGCGATCGCGGTCGCCTCCGGACTGCCGGCGAGCGCCCCCGCCCAGGCCAGCTACTCCATCACGCCGCCCCCGCCGGCGCGGGTCACGGTGGGCAAGGAGAAGCTCGAGCTGAACGAGAAGGTGTACTTCGACACCGGCAAGGCCAGCATCCAGACGGTCTCCTACAGCCTGCTCGACGAGGTCGCCGCCGCGCTGAAGAGCCACGACGACCTGAAGCACGTCGAGGTCGAGGGGCACACCGACAACACCGGCAAGGCGAAGTTCAACAAGACCCTCTCGCAGGAGCGCGCCAACGCGGTGCGCGCCTACCTCGTGAACAAGGGAGTGGACGAGAGCCGCCTCAGCGCCAAGGGCTTCGGCTCCGAGAAGCCGGTCGAGTCGAACAAGACCGCCAAGGGGCGTGAGGCGAACCGCCGCGTGGAGTTCCGCATCCTCAAGTAGTGGAGCGTGGGCCCGGAGCCGCTCGGGAGACGAGCGGCTCCGGGGACCCTCGCCCGTGCGGCGCGCCGCCCGCGTCAGGAGAAGCGGCGCATCAGCGTCTCGAGGTAGCGGGATGGGAGCTGCTCGGCGGCGAGGAGCCGCCGCGCCGGCGGAAGCTTCAGGATGGCGCCGAAGAACGCGGCGAGCGCCCGGTGGCTCCAGAGGAGCCGGTTGTCGAAGATCAGGTCCTGCAGCTTGCCTCGCTCGAGCGCCATGACCACCGCCCGGTGCGCGCCGTTCACCGGCGTGAGGCGGCGCTGGCCGCGCTCCCGCAGCGCGAGCGCGCCCTCGCGGCAGGCCGGCACGCAGACGCCGCACCCCAGGCAGCGCTCCTCGTCCACCCGGGCCACCGTGCGCCTGGGGTGACGCGGGTCGTTGGCCGACACCGCGATCATCGCCTCCACGGGACAGGCCCGCACGCAGCGCTCGCAGCCGTTGCACGCGCCCGCGTCCACCGCCGGCAGGAAGCGGGTGGTGTGGATGGGGTGGGCCGCGGCGAAGCGGCGCGCCGCGATCATCGCCTCGCAGCAGCAGCCGCAGCAGTTGCAGATGAAGTTGACCCCCTCCCGCACGTTCTCGCCGAACTGCACCAGCCCGCGCTCGTGCGCCTGGTGCAGCAGCTCGAGCCCCTCGCTCACGTCCATGGCTCGCGCGTGGCCGTGCCGCACCAGCGAGGCGGCGGTGACGTTGAAGGTCATGCAGATCTCCTGGGGCGCGTCGCAGGCGCGCCCCAGGTGCTCCATCTTGTGCCGGCAGTAGCAGCGGCCCACCGCCCGGTGGGTGGCGGTCCGGACCACCTCGCTCGCCCGCTCGAAGTCGAGCACGTGGAGGGCGTCCTCCTCCGAGAGCGCCGGCTCGTGGACGAAGGTCCGCCCGAGCTGCGTATCGCCCCCGGCGAAGAGGGCGCGCAGGAAGTCCTCCTCGACGTTCAGGTACTGGTGGAAGAGCTCCGCCAGCGCGTGCTGGTCGATGTCCCGGCGGACCCGCATCATCGAGAACTCGAAGAAGCCGGCCATCGGCGGCGGGAGCACGTAGAGCGTGCCACGGCGGGTCTCGATGTCCACCAGCAGCGCCCGCGAGGCGAGCTCGTCGAGCGTGGCGCGCGCCTCCGCCTCCCCCGTCTTCCAGAGGGCGGCCGCCCGCGCGGTCGTGAAGGGCTTCAGCGGGAGCACCGACACCAGCCCGGCCTCGCGCTCGCTGAAGAGGATCTTCAGGATCTGGAACAGGCTCTCCGACGGCGGCGCGCCCTGGGCGGCGCGGTTGAGCCGCTCGGTGAGGCGCTGGTAGGCGGACCTTGAGGTGAGGTGGGCCATGTTGGGCGCTCGCGAAGGTGGACGGAAGAAGCTAACGCGTTCCCGGGCGAACGGACCCGCGAAGCGCTTCACGCCCCAGCGACGGCCAGCGTCCACTTCATTTGCCCGGCCGCGACCGCAGGTCCCGCGCGCAGGGGATCGCCAGGTCCTCGGCGATGCGCTCGCCCGTCACCTTCGTCCAGCGCCCATCCTCGCGGCGCAGGATGGCGTGCAGCTTGAGCGGCAGGCGCGAGGAGCGCGGGTCGAGCTCGTGGTGGAGCGGCAGGTTGAAGTAGAAGAGCCGCGTCGCCGCGCCGAAGCGCAGCCGGCAGACCGGCGCCCCGCCGAGGTCGTCGGTCGAGAACTCCGGCGTCTCGAAGCGGGCGAGCTTGTGGTGCCCGGCGATCACCACCTGGGAGACGCCGAAGCCTCCGGCGGCGTCCACGCCCTCCAGGGCGCTCCCGGCCGCGGCGTTCGCGAAGACGGTGACCGTCTCGCGGACGCCGGGGGTGTCCTCGAGGTACTCACCGTAGAAGCCCGAGAGCACGTCGCGGAAGGCGCGGTGCTCCGGCTTGGGGTTCGCCTGGAGCACGAAGAGGGCGTCGAGCGTCTGGCGCTCGGTGAAGAAGAGCCGGTTCGCGTGGTCGATGATCTGGCGCGCGTTCGAGCCGTACAGGTCGCGCCAGAGGTAGTCGAGGCAGACCAGGACCATGAAGTTGAAGCAGGCGGGGCGGCCTCGGAAGAGCCAGACGTGGCGCCCCCGGTAGAGGTCCTGCCAGGCGTCCACGAACTCCTCGCCGCGGAACGGGTGCGTCTTCGCCTCGAGGAAGACGCGGATCCGGCCGCTCGCCTCCTTCACCACGACGCAGGCGGCGTTCACCGGGAGGTCGAGGACGTCGCCCGCGTCCACGTCCCGCTGCACGAGCGCGAGCGCCGGCGCGCCGTCCCGCTCGAACCGCGACAGCAGCGCGCGGTACTCGCGGAGGAGCAGGTGCTCCATCCCGAACGCGGTGACGGTGCTCGGCGGAAACCGGCGGTCGACGATCTCGAGCACGTCGTCGAGCCGGGCCGCGGGCACCGCTCCCTCGGGGAGCACGAGGAAGTGGAGCTTCTTCAAATTCTGCTCGCCCTCGGCGACGAGGTCGAGCACCGAGCGGACGAGCGCCCACTGGCGCTCCGGATCGACGAGCGCGAACCCGTGCGCGCCGCGCCGCAGGTGGACCGGGAGCTGGGCGACGAGGCAGTGGAGGTGGTGACCCAGCGGGTAATCGAGCTCGACCTCCGTGTCGAGGATCGCGACCATCTCACGACTCGAGGTTCCGGATGGCCGGGTCGCGGAGCTCGGGGAAGAGCTTCCCGAGCGCGTACCGCGTCCCCTCCGGCATGTCGAGGCGCGGCAGCTCCGCGCGGGGGACCCAGCGCGCCTCGGCCACCTCCGCGGGGTTGGGCGCGAGGTCGTGCCGGGACGGGCGGCAGCGGTAGTACAGGATGACGTAGTGGTCGTTTTCAGCGCCCGGGGTGAGGTGCTCGAAGACGTCCACCAGCGCGCCGGCCACCACGTCGATCCCGACCTCCTCCCGCACCTCCCTGTGGAGCGCGCTCAGGATCGGCTCGCCGAGGTCGATCTTCCCGCCCGGCATCACCCACTGTCCATGGAACGGCGACACCGCGCGACGGGTCAGCACGACGCGCTCCTCATCGTCCACGATCACCGCGACGACGGACGTGACCACGTGCTGCTTGCGGTACAGGTGCCCGGTCACCGGGGCGATCGTACGCCCCGCACCAGGCGAGGAGCGAGCCGGATCGGGGGGCGGCCCCCGGACCGCCGAGGAGCCCCCCAGCCGGGCCCGCGGCCGGATTCCCGCGCGACGCGCGGTCCACCTCACTGCGGTGGGAGCGGAGGTCCTTCCGGGACTGGCGCCGCACGGACTTCCCGGGCCAGCGCGCTCGCCAGCGCCAGCGGCCCCGACGGCGCGTCGTCCGCGTTCACGACGATGGCGCTGTCGAGCACGTCATTCGTCAACGCTTCCCCGGGCGAGCAGACCAGCACCGCCGCTGGCACGAGAGCGCGGATCCACCACGCCAGCGTGCGGATCCGCCGACTCGGCGCGGAGCCGGTCAGGAGAATCACCCTCTTGCTCGTCCGGTCGTCCATGCCAGGGAGAACACCCGAGGCCGGCGCCGGTTATGCGCGACACGAAATCCTCACATCGGGCGCCCCCTTCCGGGGCCAACTGGACCGAGCGAGCGCTCTCCTGGACGGCCGCCGGTGGCGCCCGCCGGCGAGCGCCGCCGGCCCGAGCCCGAACGTGCGAATCGTCACCAGGAGCGGGTCGCGCGCCCGATTTCCCGCCCGGCGCGGCGGCGCGCCCTGCTCTCGGTCAACGTACCTCCGCAGTCCTCGGGCACGTCCTGGCCCCGTCGTCTCCCGGCAGGCCCCCCCCCGATCCCGGGACAGACCCCGCTACGACTGTCCGCTAAACTCGGCTCCGCCGCACACGCACGCCGTCGGGTCCGCCGCGGCTCCGAGGAGACCCGCATGACGCGCTCCGTTCGCTCGCTGCTCCGCGCCGCCCGACCGCTCCTCGTCGCGCTCCTCACCGCCTGCGCCGCCTCGAAGGGGGACGCCGGCACGAGCGTCGCCATCCGCCAGACGGTCGTCCCCGCCGGCCAGACGTGCGCCGCGGGCGGCGTCCTGGTCGAGGTCGGGGTCGACGCGAACCGCGACGGCACCCTCGAGAATTCCGAGGTGAGCTCGTCCACCGTCGTGTGCAACGGCGCGGACGGCACGAGCGTCACCACGACGCCGGAGCCGGCGGGCGCGAACTGCGCCTACGGCGGCGTGAAGCTCCAGGTCGGGGCGGGCCCCGTCTCCTACCTCTGCGACGGCGCGCCGGCCGGCGTCGTCGAGCCCACGGTGGTGACCACGAGCGTCGGCGCGATCCGGTACGCGCAGGCCACGGTCCAGGCCGAGGTGACGGCCGGCGGGAACGAGCTCGTCCTGGCGCGCGGCGTCGTCCTCGCCGAGCACGCGCTCCCCGGGTTCGGGGACCGGGTGATCTTCTCCGGCGGCGGCACCGGCGCGTACGGGGCCGTCGCCGACGGGCTCGCGCCCGGGACGACCTACCACGTGCGCGCGTTCGCGACGAACTCGATCGGGACCGCCTTCGGCGGCGACCTCGCGTTCACGACGCTCGCCCTCGGGGTCCCGGCGCTCTCGACGGACGCCGTCGCCAATGTCACGTACTCCACCGCCATCTCCGGCGGCACCATCTCCGACGACGGCGGCAGTCCCGTCCTCGGCCGCGGGATCTGCTGGTCGACCACCGCCGATCCCACCCTGGCCGCCTCCTGCGCCTCCGAGGGCGCCGGCGGCGGGAGCTTCATCGCCCTCATGACCGGGCTCGCGCCGAGCGCCACCTACCACGTCCGCGCCTACGCGACCAACGCGCAGGGGACCGGGTACGGCGCGGACGCCAGCTTCACCACGGTCCCGCTCCTGCTCGCCACCGTCACCACCGCGACCCCGTCCGCGGTCTCCTTCACCACGGCGACGGCGGGCGGGACGGTGGTGGCCGACAACGGCGCCCCGGTCTCCTCGCGCGGCGTCTGCTGGCGGACCACGAGCGGCCCGACCACGACCGACTCCTGCTACTCCGAGAACGGCGGGCTCGGGACCTTCACCGCCCCGGTGACGGGCCTCGCCGCCGGCACGACCTACTACCTCCGCGCGTACGCGGTGAGCGCGGCGGGGACCTCCTACGGGAACGAGGTCACGCTCACCACGCTCACGCCGTCCACGCCGGCGCTCTCGACGACGCCGGTCGGCGGGATCTCCTCCTACCTCGCGGGCTCCGGCGGGACGATCGCCAGCGACGGCGGCTCGTCCATCACCGCGAAGGGCGTCTGCTGGGACCTGAACCCCGCGCCGACGATCCTCCTCTCCACGAAGACGAACGACGGCACCGGGCCCGCGAGCTTCAACAGCACGCTCTCCGGGCTGAACCCGCTCACCACCTACTACGTCCGCGCCTACGCGACCAACGCGCTCGGGACCGCCTACGGGAACGAGGTCTCCTTCACGACGACCAACCTCGTCACGCCCGGCCCGACGGTGCCGGTCGTCGGCACCGCGTCGCCGGCCATGTCCACCGGCACGACCGCGACGAGCGGCGGGTACGTGAGCGACGACGGCGGCTCGCCGGTCACCGCGCGCGGCGTCTGCTGGAGCGTGAGCGCGAGCCCGACCCTCGCCGACTCCTGCTCGTCCGACGGCGCCGGCGTGGGCTACTACACGAGCACGGTGACCGGGCTCGGCGGCTGCGGGGTCGTCTACTACGTCCGGGCGTACGCGACGAACTCGACCGGCACCGGCTACGGGACGGCGGCGACGGTGAGCACCGGCCTCGCGCCGACCCTGACGACCACCGCGCCCAGCGCGGTCGGCTACACCGGCGCGACGTCCGGCGGCACCATCGTGGACGGCGGCGGCTGCCCCATCACGGCGAAGGGCGTCGCGGTGTCGTGGCAGCCGAGTCCGACGTCCCCGACGACGAGCGACGGCACCGGGACCGCGGCGTACGCGTCGACCGTCACCGGGCTCTACTCGAACCGGACCTACTACGTGCGCGCCTACGCGACCAACAGCGTCGGCACGTCGTTCGGGCAACAGGAGGTCTTCACCACCCTCACGCCGGCCTCGCCCTACCTCGGGGAGAGCTACGCGGGAGGAATCGTCTTCTACGTGGACGGGACGGGGCAGCACGGGCTCGTCGCAGCGCCGTCGGACCAGGGATCGGCGACGTGGGGTTGCACCGGCACGAACGTCGCGACCGGAACGGCGGTGGGGACCGGCGCGAGCAACACGGCCGCGATGATCGCGTCCTGCGCGGACACGGGCACGGCGGCGCGCCTGGCGGACGGCCTCGTCCTGAACGGATACTCCGACTGGTTCCTGCCGTCCCGGGACGAGTTCGGCCTCATCCTCTCGAACCTCTACGCCCAGGGCCTGGGCGGCATCGGTCAGGGGAACCCCTACTGG
>JAJXVM010000333.1 GCA_021782135.1 Myxococcales bacterium
GGCACCCCGGCGTCGGGGCCGCGCCCACGCCCGACCGGGCGAGCGCTACAGCCGCGCCGCGCGGACCGAGCGCACGTGCGGCAGGGTCCGGAGCCGCTCCAGGAGCTCGGGGGTGGCCGGCGCGTCCACGTTGAGCAGGCTGAAGGCGGCGGAGCGGTCGTCGGCGCGGGCGAGCGAGATGCGGGCGATGTTCACGCCGGCGTCGCCGAGCGTCACCCCGAGGTTCCCCACCACTCCGGGCGCGTCGTCGTTCTCGCAGATGACGAGGTGCCCCTCGGGCTCGGCGTTGAGCCGGAACTGGTTCACGCGCACCACCCGCGGCTCCTTGCGCCCGAAGACCGTGCCCGAGACCACCACCTCGCCGCGCTCGCCGCGGACGCGGACCGTGAGCAGGCTGACGTAGTCCTCGGGGTCGGCGCTCCGCTCCTCGCGCACCGCCACCCCGCGCTCGCGCGCCAGGCCCGGCGCGTTGACCTCGTTCACGGGGGCCTCGACGAAGTGCTGGAACAGGCCGCGGAGCACGCGCGCGGTGAGGGCCCGCTGCGGGGCGCCCGAGAGCTCGCCGGCGAACTCGACCTTGACCTCCTCCATGCCCCCCGGCCCGGCGCCGAGCTGGGCGGCGAGCGAGCCGAGCCGGCCGGCCAGATCCAGGTACGGGCCCAGGCGCTCGAGCGCCTCGACCGGCACCGAGGGCAGGTTGACCGCGTTCTTCACCTCCCCGCGCGCGAGGTAGGCGGCGAGCTGTCCGGCGATGGCCACCGCCACCGCGGACTGGGCCTCCTCGGTGGAGGCGCCGATGTGCGGCGTGCAGATGAACCGATCGCTCTTCAGGAGCGGGTGATCGGGCGGCGGCGGCTCCCTCTCGAAGACGTCGAGGGCGGCACCGCCCAGCCGCCCCTCGGCGAGCGCCTCGGCCAGGGCCGCCTCGTCCACCAGCCCGCCGCGGGCGCAGTTGACGAGCAGCGCGCCCGGCTTGAGCTTCCGCAGGACCGCCGCGTCCACCAGGTTGCGGGTCTGCTCGGTGAGCGGGACGTGCAGCGAGACCACGTCGGCCCGGCTCCAGAGCTCCTCGAGGGGCACGAGCGTCACCCCGAGCCGCGCCGCCGCGTCGGCGGAGATGAAGGGGTCGTAGGCGACGACGTCCATCTCGAGCGCCCGGCAGCGGGCGACCACCACCGAGCCGATGTTGCCGATGCCGACCACCCCGAGGGTCTTCCCGGCCAGCTCCCGCCCCTGGAAGCGCCTCTTCTCCCAGCGGCCGGCCTTCACGCTGGCGGTCGCCTGCGGGAGGTGGCGCGCCAGGGCCAGCACGTGCGCGACCGTGAGCTCGGCCACCGTGACCGACGAGCCGCCGGGGGTGTTCATGACCACCACCCCGCGGCGGGTGGCGGCCTCGAGGTCCACGTTGTCGACGCCGACGCCGGCGCGGCCGACCACCTTGAGGCGGGTGGCCCGCTCGAGGAGCTGCGCCGTCACCTTGGTGGCGCTGCGCACGGCCAGGCCGTCGTAGTCGCCGATGATCGCCGCCAGCTCCGCCGCCGGCAGCCCGACCTTCACGTCCACCTCGAGCCCGGCCTCCCGGAGGATGCGAACCCCCTCCGCGGAGAGGTCGTCGGCCACCAGCACCCGGTGCGGCATCGCGACGTCCCTCCCGCTACGCGGTCTCGGCGAAGCTCTTCATGGCCGCGCCCACGCCCTTGCCGAGCTCGACCTTCACCCCCATGTCGGCGAGCGCGCGCTCGACGGCGGTGATGGCGGTGCAGATGTCGAACTCGTCGAAGTAGCCGAGGTGGGCGATGCGGAAGATCCGGCCCTTGGCCTGGTCCTGTCCGCCCACCAGGGTGACGCCGTAGCGGTCGCGCAGCACCTTCACCAGCTTGTCGGTGTCGACGCCCTCCGGCGCGATCACGGTGGTGAGCGCCATCGACGGGCTGTCGGTGTAGAGCTTCATCCCGAGCGCGGTCACCGCCGCGCGCGCCGCCAGGGACATGCGGGTGTGGCGGCGGAAGGTCTTCTCGAGCCCGTCCTCCTTGAGCCAGCGCAGCACCTCGGCCAGGCCGACGATGAGCGAGACCGCGGGCGTGTAGTTGGTCTGGTTCTTCGCCTGCATCTCCCGCTCCTTCTTCCAGTTGAAGTAGAAGCGCGGCAGGTCGGCGGTCTCGGCGAGCTTCCAGGCCTTCTCGCTCGCGGCGGCGAAGGCGAGCCCCGGGGGCAGCATGAGCGCCTTCTGCGAGCCCGAGAGGAGCACGTCCATGCCCCAGGCGTCCATGGGCAGGTCGAAGGCGCCGAGGGCGCTGATGGCGTCCACCACGGTGATGGTGCTCGGCCGCGCGCGGGTGAGGGCGCAGATCTCCTTCACCGGATGGGCCACGCCGGTGGAGGACTCGCTGGCCTGCACGTAGACGGCCTTGGCCTCGGGGTGCTGCTCGAGCGCCTTCGCCACCTGGGCCGGCTCGACCGCCTTGCCCCACTCGACCTTGACCTCCACGACCTCCACGCCGTAGGCCTTGCAGATCTTGCCCCAGCGCTCGCCGAACTTGCCGCCGTTCACCACGATCGCCTTGTCGCCGCGGCGCAGGAAGTTGGTGACCGCGCCCTCCATGGCGCCCGTGCCCGACGACAGGAACACCAGCACGTCCTGCTTCGTCTGGAAGAGCCACTTCAGGTCCTCGCGGACCTGCGCGAAGAGCTTCTCGAAGGCCGGCGCGCGGTGGTGCAGGATCGGCTGCGCCATGGCGAGCGCGATGCGCTCCGGGACGGGGGTCGGACCGGGAGTCAGCAGGTAGCTCTTGAGCGCCATGGGGGGGCCTCCGCGAGGTTTGGAAATGGGGTGGTAGAGGTAGCAGCCGACCTGACCCGGGTCAACTGAACCGGCATCCGGTCGCGTCGGGGGCGGTTTCAGGCGCGCGGCCGCACGCCGAGCCCGTGCAGCGCGAACTCCACCACGGCCTGCTTGACGCGCTCGACCTCCTCCTCGCGCCCCTCGCCGACCAGCCCCACCACCGCCGCGGTCAGCGTGAGCTCGAGCGCGCCGAGCACGCAGGCGGCGGCCACGGTCGGATCGGCGTCCCCGCGCAGGTCGCCCTCGCGCTGGCCTCGCCGCACGATGCCCGCCACCAGCGCCACCGCGGTCTGGAAGGTCTGGGGGGTCGAGCCGGCCCGCAGCACGTTGGGCGTGCGCGCCACCTCGAGGAGCAGCACCCGCACCGCCGAGGGCGAGGTCCGGTAGACGTCCACGGCGAACCGGCAGATGGAGGCGAGGTGCTCGGAGGCGGTGCCCGGCCCGTCGCTGATGGCCCGGATGGCGTTGATGAAGATGGTCCACTGCTCCGCGAAGACGCTCTCGAGCAGCTCGTCCTTGTTGCGGAAGTAGTGGTAGACGAGGCCGTAGGCCACGCCGGCCTGCCGGGCCACGTCGGCGATGCGGCAGCCGTGGTAGCCCTTCTCGGCGAACACCCGCACCGCCGCGTGCAGGATGGCGCGCCGCTTCTCCGGCTCCTCCGCCGGCGCGGGGCGCTCGGGAGGGGGCGGGCT
>JAJXVM010000334.1 GCA_021782135.1 Myxococcales bacterium
TCGTCACCGGCGGCGCGAGCGGGATCGGGCTCGCCATCGGGCAGGCCTTCGCGCGCGAGGGGGCGCGGGTGGCCCTCGCCGATCTCGCCGGCCCGGCCGCCGAGGCCGCCGCCGCCGGGCTGGGCGCCGGCGCGCTCGGCGTCCGCTGCGACGTGACGCGCCAGGCCGACGTGGAGGGGGCCATCGACCAGGTCGTGGCCTCCTTCGGCAGGCTCGACGTCCTGGTCAACAACGCCGGGCTCCAGCACGTCTCGCCGCTGGAGGAGTTCCCCACCGAGAAGTTCGAGCTGCTGCTGCGCGTCATGCTCGTGGGCCCGTTCCTCGCCACGCGGCGCGCCTTCCCGCAGATGAAGCGGCAGCGGTACGGGCGCATCCTCAACATGGCCTCGGTCAACGGCCTCGTCGGCTTCGCCGGCAAGGCCGCCTACAACAGCGCCAAGCACGGGCTCGTCGGGCTCACCAAGGTGGCGGCGCTGGAGGGGGCGACCCACGGCATCACCGTCAACGCCCTCTGCCCCGGCTACGTCGACACGCCGCTCGTCCGCAACCAGCTCGGCGACCTCGCCCGCACCCGGGGCGTGCCGCTCGAGAAGGTGCTCGAGGAGGTCATCTACCCGCTCGTGCCGCAGCGCCGCCTGCTCTCGGTCGAGGAGATCGCGCGCTACGCCGTCTTCCTGACGGCGGAGGGCGCGAACGGCATCACCGGGCAGGCGGTGGTGATCGACGGCGGCTACACGGCGCAGTGATCCCCCTCGCGGCCGTCCCATTCCGGGCTCCGCCCCGGCGGGGTGGCTGTGCTCCTCCCGCCGAAGTGGGATGCTCGCCTCGTCCAACGGAGGTGAGCCTTGGCTCCATCCTGGGCGCGAGCCCTGCAGGTCTCCGCGGCCGCGGCGCTCCTGGCGACGACGGGTACCCTGGCGGGAGAGCCGACACCGGCGACCCCGCCCGCCTCTCCCGAGCCGTCCGCCGCTTCGCGCCAGGAGCTGTTCCAGGCCGAGCCGCCGCCCTTCTCCCCCGGCATCTTCCCTTGCAGCCAGTGCCACACCTCGCCAGGCGATCCGACCCGGCGCACGCTCACGTTCCACGAGGACGTGCAGAGCCGCTTCCGGCACGACTCCGAGCACCGCTGGTGCCTCGACTGCCACGACCGGAACGACCGCGACGTGCTCCACCTCTCCTCCGGCGAGAAGGTCCCGTTCACGGAGTCCTACCGGCTCTGCGGCCAGTGCCACGGAGACAAGTACCGCGACTGGCGCGTCGGGGTGCACGGCAAGCGCGTCGGCATGTGGAACGGCCCCAAGACCTATTACCTGTGCGTGAACTGCCACGACCCGCACTCGCCGCGGTTCAAGCCCATCCGGCCTTTGCCGCCGCCCGTCCGCCCGGAGGCGCAGCGATGAGCGACCAGCCCCGCTCCAGGATCACCCGCCGCCGCTTCCTCGGACAGACCCTGGCCGTCGCCGCCACGGCGGCCGCGGCCGGCTGCGGGGTGGAGGACCTCCTCCACCGGCGCTTCCGCGAGCTCTCGAAGGAGGACGTGAAGGCCCTCCTCGGCCGGATCGAGCGCCAGCAGTCGGCGCGCTTCGGCCGGAAGGTGACGGTGGACGCCACCGGACCGCTGCCGGGCGTCGAGTTCGGCTACGGGCTCGACCTCTCGCGCTGCATCGGCTGCCGCCGCTGCGTCTACGCCTGCGTGAAGGAGAACAACCAGTCGCGCCAGCACCCGCAGATCCAGTGGATCCGGGTGCTCGAGCTCGACAAGGCGCGCGGCGTCGACCTGGCCCACGCCGACGCCTACTACGACGCCACGGAGGTCCCCCGCCCCGGCCACACCTACATGCCGGTGCAGTGCCAGCAGTGCCGCAAGCCGCCCTGCGTGAAGGTCTGCCCAGTCGGCGCCACCTGGCAGGAGCCGGACGGGATCGTGGTCGTGGACTACGACTGGTGCATCGGCTGCCGCTGCTGCATGTCGGCCTGCCCTTACGGCGCCCGACACTTCAACTGGGCCGAGCCCCAGCTCCCCCACGACGAGCTCAACCCGGTCACCCACTACCTCGGCAACCGCCCCCGGCCGAAGGGGGTGGTGGAGAAGTGCACCTTCTGCATCCAGCGCGTGCGCCACGGCCGCTACCCGGCCTGCGTCGAGGCCTGCCCGGTGGGCGCCCGCAAGTTCGGCAACCTGCTCGATCCCGAGAGCGAGATCCGGCAGGCCATCCATCGCAAGCGGGTCTTCGTCTTCAAGGAGGAGCTCGGGACGCAGCCGCGATTCTTCTACTTCTACGCCACCTGAGGAGGCCCCGTGGGACTCTTGCGCTTCCTGGCCGGCTCCGCGCGGGTCCTCGCCCGCGGCGGCCGCGCCTACTTCTCCTGGCTCGGGCTGCTGCTCGCGATGATCGCCGTCGGGGTGACGGCCTACGCCCACCAGGCCCGCATCGGCCTGCTCGCCACCAACATGCGGGATCAGGTCTCCTGGGCCTTCTACGTCGGCAACTTCACCTTCCTCGTCGGCGTGGCCGCCGCCGCGGTGCTGCTCGTCATCCCGGCCTACGTCTACGACTGGAAGCCCATCAAGGAGGTGGTGATCCTCGGCGAGCTGCTGGCCGTCTCGGCCATCGTCATGTGCCTCCTCTTCATCCTGGTGGACATGGGCCGCCCGGACCGGTTCCTCCACATCGTCCCCTTCCTCGGGACGCCGCACTGGCCGTCCTCCCTGCTCACCTGGGACGCGCTGGTGCTGAACGTCTACCTCTTCGTGAACCTGTCGGTGGTGGTGCACATCCTCTACCGGGCCTACCAGGGCCGCCCGTACGACCGGCGCGTGGTGGTCCCGCTGGTGCTCTTCTCCATCCCGATGGCGGTCTCGACGCACACCGTGACCGCCTTCCTCTACAACGGCATGGCCGCGCGGCCGTACTGGAACGCCTCCATCCTGGCGCCGCGCTTCCTCGCCTCCGCGTTCTGCTCCGGGCCCGCCGTGTTGCTGGTGCTGTTCCAGGTGCTGCGCCGCACCACCGGGCTCGAGATCAAGGACGAGGCCATCTCCAAGATCGCCGAGCTGATGGCCTACACCATGTTCGTGAACCTCTTCCTGCTCGGGGCCGAGCTGTTCAAGGAGTACTACTCGGCGACCGAGCACCTCCGGTACACGCAGTACTTCTGGGGCGGCATCGGCACGCACCGCGCGCTGGTGCCGTACGCCTGGACCGGGCTCACGTGCAGCCTGATCGCGTTCCTGCTCTTCCTCGTGCCGCGGACCCGCCACCACCCGGTGACGCTCAACGTGGGGTGCGTCCTCATCTTCGCCGGCGTCTACATCGAGAAGGGGATGGGGCTGGTCATCCCGGGGATGACGCCCGACACGCTGGGCGAGATCTACGAGTACCGGCCGACCTGGACCGAGTGGCTGGTGGCGCTGGGCATCTTCGGGGTGGGCTTCCTCATCTTCACCGCCCTGGTGAAGGTCGCGGTCCCCATCCTCGGCGGGCAGTTCCGCGCGGCCTCGGCCGGCGGCGCCAC
>JAJXVM010000048.1 GCA_021782135.1 Myxococcales bacterium
ACCCACCGGGCCCTGTCCTGCTCGTCCATGTCGTCCTCCGCGTTGAGCGGAGAAGCATCAGGCCGACCGGTCAGGCTCGCCAGACGGGGTTCCCCAGGCGGTTACGGAGATCGGGTGCGGATCACCCGGAACGACGCCGCGCTCGACCTTGCCAACGGCGACCGGTTCACCGTGGCAGAAGTGAGCAGGACTTCGCTGACCTTGGTTGACGGTCGCCGTACCGTGGAGCTCCCAGTCCGCGGACCGCTCCACCTCGATCACGCCTACGCCAACACCGTGCACGGCAGCCAAGGAGTCACGGCCGACCGCGTGCTCATCGACGCTTCGACGAGGAGCCGGACCACGAACAAGGACGCCTTCTACGTGGCGATCAGCAGGGCGCGGCTCGAGGCGCGCGTCTACACCGACGACAGGACGAAGCTGCCGGCGGCGGTCGAGCGGGAGGCGCAGAAGCACGCAGCGCTCGACCTCGAGCGCCGGTGAACGCGAACGCTCGCAGCGCCACCAACCGAGAGTTCCGCGCCACGGCTCAGTAGGGGCACACATCTTGACGATGGCATACGGGCATGGTTCACCATGCCTATACGCATCGCAGGAGTTGCCCCCTCATGCCTGCCGCCGAAGCTACCCTGGATCGCTGGATGACCGCCGACGAGGCCGCGGCCTACCTCGGGTACGGCACGCGCGCCGCGCTCTACCAGGCCGTCCGCCGCGGCCACGTCCCCGCGCACCGGCTCGGCGCGCGCCGGCTTCGCTTCCGCCGCAGCGAGCTCGACGCCGAGCTCGCCCGGAGCCCGTCGCGCCTGTCCGATGACTGCCTTATCCTGTCGAGGTGACGCCCGTCTGCCCGCGAGAAAGGAGGAACGAGATGGGCGTCTCGAAGTACGTGGCACGCAACAAGGTCCGCTGGCGCGTCGACACCTACCTGACGCTCCCGGACGGAACCATGAAGCGCATCCGCCGGAAGCGCATCCCCACCCGCGAGCAGGCCGAGGCGTACGAGCGCAAGATGCTGGTCGCGGCCTACGAGGGCCGGTTCTTCGACCGCGCGAAGGAGCCGACCGCCACCGTGCGGCAGCTCTGGACCGAGTATGAGCCGATCACGAAGCGCGACAACGACTCCTGGCGCTCCGACACTGGCCGCGCCGCGCACCTGGTCCGCCTCCTCGGGAACCAGCGCGCGTCGCGGCTCACGCGCGGCGACGTCGAGGAGTACCGGACGAAGCGGCAGGCCGAGACCACCCGGCGCGGCGGGGCTCCGTCCCCGGCGACGCTGGACCGCGAGGTGGAGCTCCTGAAGCGG
Source organism: Myxococcales bacterium (assembly GCA_021782135.1). Lineage (GTDB taxonomy): Bacteria > Myxococcota > Myxococcia > Myxococcales > Anaeromyxobacteraceae > Anaeromyxobacter_B. The sequence continues at coordinate 1,304 of JAJXVM010000048.1, forward strand.
CTGCTCAACTACGCTGCCGCCTGCGGGAAGCTCTCCGAGAACCCGATCGCGCGCGTGAAGCTCCTCCGGGTGCCGAACGTGCGCCGCGTGGTCCTCGACGAGGAGGCGTTCCAGCGCCTCCTCGGAGCGGCCGAGCCCTGGCTCAAGCCGATCCTGCTCGTGGCGTTCGACACCGGGATGCGCAAGAGCGAGGTCCTGAACCTCCGCTGGTCGCAGCTCGACCTCAAGGCCGGCGCCGTCCGGCTCGAGGCCGAGGACACGAAGACCGACGAGCCTCGCGTCGTCTACCTGACGGACCGGGTGCTGAAGACGCTGCCGACACAGCCCCGATCGGGGCGGTCGGAGTACGTCTTCGTGAACCCGGCGACCGGGAGGCCCTGGCAGGACATCCAGGGGGCGGCCGAGCGGGCGCGCGTGAAGGTCGGGCTCGATGGCGTCTGGGTCCATGACCTCAGGCGCTCGTTCGTCACCCAGGCGCGCCGGAGCGGTCTGCCGGAGTCGGTGGTCGCCCGCTTCTCCGGCCACCGCACCGCGGCGGTCTTCAAGCGCTACAACATCATCGAGGAGCAGGACCTCAAGGCCGCCGTCCAGGTGCTGAACCGGACCCGGCAGGCGGCAGGGGCCGCGCAGCCGGCGGCTGGGCACGAATCGGACACAGTTGACCAGGAGTGAGATCGGAAACACAAAGCCCCCGCCAGTAAGTGCTGGCGAGGGCTCAGGAAGAACTGGTTGCGGGGGCAGGATTTGAACCTGCGACCTTCGGGTTATGAGCCCGACGAGCTACCTGGCTGCTCCACCCCGCGGCAATGGTTCGATGCCGAAGTGGGCGGGGTTGTACCGGCAGAACCCCGCGCGGTCAAGGGGTAAGTTCAGCCTCGCGCCCCCTTCGCGATCGCTCCTGGGATGACGAAGATCCCTGCGAGCGCCACCATGGTGGCGCCGGTGGGGAGCTGCCAGATCCAGGACAGGGCGTACCCGCCGGCGGCGGCCACGAGACCGAGCACCGTGGCCACCAGGAAGGCGGTCCGCAGGCGGGTCGCGAAGAGCAGCGCGGCCGAGGCGGGGATGGTCAGGAACGCGAACACCGGCAGGGCGCCGAGCGCCCGCGCGGCGGCGGGGATGGCGAGGCCGATGGTGAAGTAGAGCAGCCCGTTCCAGGCGCGGGTGGAGTACCCGAGCGCGGCGGCGGTCTCGCCGTCGAAGGAGGTGAAGACCAGCTCCTTCGCGAAGGCGAGGTGGACGAGGGCACAGACCAGCGCCACCGCCCCGAGCACCAGCACGTCCGAGAACGGCACGGCGACGGCGTTGCCGAAGACCATGGCGTTGAGGTCGTGGGCGGCGTGGACCAGCCGGTTGGCGCCGAGCACCACCAGCGCCCCGGCCACGACGTAGGCGATGCCGACGCCGGCCTCGGCGGGCAGCCGCCTCCGCGCCTGCAAGGCGCCGAGGAGCAGCGCGCCGGCCACCGAGAAGACGATCGACACGGCGAGCTGCACCCCGGCGTGCTCGGCCTCGAAGTGCAGCGACTCCTCGGCGAGGAGCGCGCAGATGAGGCCCAGGGTCGAGAGCTGGGTCAGCGCCGCCGAGACGAACACGGTCCGGCGCAGCACCACGTACACGCCCAGGAACCCGCACAGCCCGCCCGCGATCACCGAGGCGAGCAGCGGGTCGCGCCAGATGTCCTTCGACGCCAGGAACTCCGAGAGGGCGTTCACGCGCGCTCCCCTCCCCCCTCCGGATAGACGAACCGCCGCCCCCCCTCCTCGCGCACGGTCACCGCGCGCCCGTAGAGCGCGGAGAGCGCCTCGGGCGTGAGCATCTCCTCCAGCGCCCCCACCCGCCAGAGCCCCTTGTCCTTGTCGGCGAAGGCGAGCCGGCGTGCGTAGTTGGCCACCGCCTCGAGCCGGTGCGACACCATCACCACCGCGAGCCCGCCCTGCCGGTGCAGGTCGCGCAGGATGTCCATCGCGGAGAGCTCCGCCGCCGGGTCCATGCCGTTCGTCGGCTCGTCCAGCGCCAGCAGCTCCGGGCTCGCCGCCAGGGCCCGGGCGATGAGGGTGCGCTGCCGCTGCCCGCCGGAGAGGGTCCGGAAGGAACGGCGGGCGAGGTCGGCGATCCCGACCCGCGCCAGCGCGCGCGCCACCTCGGCGCGGTCCTCGCCACCGGGCCGGCGCCCGAGCCCGAGGGCCGGGTAGCGTCCCATGAGCGCCACGTCGGCCACGGTGAGCGGCCAGTAGGCGTCCACGTGATCGCGCTGAGGCACGTAGCCGGTGCGCACCGGCGCGGGCTGGCGGCGCACGCCGGCGAGCGGCGGCAGCACCCCGAGCAGCGTGCGCAAGAGCGTGGTCTTCCCGCCCCCGTTCGGCCCCACCACGGCGAGGAAGTCGCCGGGGGCGATCTCGAGGCTCACGCCCTCGAGCAGCGGGCTGTCGTACCCGATGGCGGCGCCCTCGAGCACGAGGAGCGGCACGCCCGGCGCGCGCGCCGGGGCCTCGGGGAGGATCGGGCGTGGCTGGGCGTCGATCGGCATCAGCGCACCGCCCCGGAGACGAGCTGCACGAGCTGGTCGACCCAGGCCTCGTAGCTCTTCGCCTGGGGCGTGCCCCCCACGTCGCCCGGGAGCATCATCACCTTCGCGCCGGAGTGCCGCGCCACCACGTCCGCGCTCTTCCGATCGTAGAAGTTCTCGACCAGGATCGCCTTCACGCCCTGGGCCTTCGCCACCCCCACCAGCTCGGCGAGGTGCGAGGGCGGCGGCGGCACGCCCGGCTTCGGCTCGAGGTAGCCCGCCCCCTGCAGCCCGGCCCAGTCGAGGAAGTAGATCCAGGAGTTGTGGTACGGGATCACCTTGCGACCGCGCACCGGCGCCCACTCGGCGCGCCAGCGCGCCTCGTCGGCGTCGAGCCGCCGCTCGAAGTCGGCGAGCCGCTTCTGGTACGTGGCGGCGCCGCCGGCGTCGAGCGAGGTGAGCTTGCGCGCCAGGCCCTCGGCCACCTTGCGGGCGCAGCGCGGGTCGGAGAGGAAGTGCGGGTTCCCGGCCGGGTGGAGGTCGCCCATGCTGCGGTCCACCGGGCCGCGCGGGACCTCGAGCACGCTCACCACCGAGGCGGCGGTGAAGCGGCGAGAGCCGGTGGGCTGGATGTCGGGGTTGCGCGACTGGTTCACCAGGGGCGGCAGCCAGCCGATCTCGAGGTCGAGCCCCACGTCCACGAGCAGGTCGGCGTTGCGCAGCTTCACCGCCAGGGTGGGGTTCGCGTCCACGAAGTGCGGGTCCTGGATGCCGCGCGAGAGGCTCTGGACCTTGACCCGTTCGCCGCCCACCTCCTGCGCCAGGGCGGCGAGCCCCTGGGTGGTGGTGACGACGTCGAGGGCGGCCCGGGCGTGGAGCGGGGCGAGGAGCGCGGTGGCGAGGAGCAGGATGCGGTTCATGCGGTGCCTCTAGAAGGGGTGGGCGCCGTGCGCGCCGATGACGAACTCGAGTTGCAGGATGAGCTCCAGGCCGTTTTGGCCGCCGGGCAGCCGGTCCCAGGCGCCCTGGAGCCGGACCTTCTGGAACTCGCTCGGGAACCAGCTGGCGATGGCCGAGAGGCGGTGCTCGGTGCCGTCCACCTGCACGATGCCGATCCGGCCGTTCTGGAAGGCCGGCGCGAAGTCATAGCGCGCGCCGTAGGCGAAGTACGGCCCATCGCGCCAGAGCGCCTGGGCGTACCCGCCCCAGTCGGTCTGGTCGGGCACCGAGGGGGCGGTGAGGCGCCGGACGAAGGCTTCGCCCTGGAGCACCAGATAGGAGCGGGTCCAGGGGGGCCGGAGCTTGAGGTGCACATCGGCGCCGCCCAGGTCGCGCCAGGAGCCGAAGACCGGCTCCTCGATCCGCGCGGCCGAGAGCCCGACCCCGAGCGCCGCGGCGTCGCCCACGTCGAAGTACTGCAGCACGCGGCCGCCGAGCGTGCGCTGCTCCTTGTCCTCGAACGCGGGGGTGGTGGTCTGCCCGAAGAGGTGGAACTCGGCGAACCAGGGCAAGGGGGCGAGCCAGGCGACGTCGACGCCCGGCCCCCCGAGCTGGCTCGCCGAGACGAGCCGGTCGAGGGCGAGCGGCGCGTCCACGAAGTCCCAGACGTGCGGGTGCTGCTGGTTGAGCCTGCCGAAAGGCGAGTAGAACTTGCCCGCCCGGGCCTGCAGGCCGAAGGGCAAGGCGAGGGTGGTCATGTAGGCCTCCTCCACGCTCACCCCGCTGGGCTCGAAGGAGATGAAGATGTCGGCCCGCGCGTACGGGTCGATGACCGACTGGATCCCGAGCTCCAGCTCCTGGAACACCGGCGTGAGCTGGTGCGGCGCCGAGACCGGGCCGCTGCGCGGCGACTCGTTGCCCGTGTCCCGGCTGTCGTAGACGCCGGCGAAGTCGCCGATGGCGGAGATGTCCGGCAGCATCATCAGCCGGGCGAACGGGTTGCCGCCGACCTGTCCCTGAACGGCCTGCGGCGGGGCTGGCGCGCCGCCGGGGGTCTGCTCGGGGACGCCCGGGGCGGTGATCCCCGGCGGCGCGCCCTCGGCGGGGGGCAAGGCGGGCGCGGCCGGGCTCACGCCCAGCTCCTTCGCGATCTGCTCCTCGAGCTTCTTCTTCTCTTCCGGCGTCTGCTGGGGCGCGGCGCCGGGGGCCGCGGCGGCCTCCTGCGCGGCGGCGGGCGCGCCGAAGGCGAGCGCCGCCGCGGCCAGGGCCGCGAGGGTGAAGCGGTTCATGTGCCGAACCTCAAGCGCGCACGCGCGCCGAAAGAGGCGTGGATCCGGACAGCGAAGGACGTTCTCGGATCAGGCGGCTGGCGGCGACTGCCCCGGCACGGCGCCGAGCGGGGCGCCCGAGATCGGCGCCAGGCCGGGCGCGAGGGCCAGTTCCTCGGGGGGCAGCGGCTGGGGCGCGACGTCGGGGGTGGCGCACTCGGCGCGCTCCGCCTGGGAGGCCAGGCAGGCGGCGCAGGCATGGTTGCCGATCGCGTCGCTCGCGTGCACGTGCGGAGCGGCCGCCGCGAGGACGACCAGCACGGCGAGGGCGATGGCGACGGCATGGCGCACGGTCGCGGGGATCCTGTTCTGGGAGGAGGTGCCTGTCAAGCGCCGGGCCGGGCGATCGCCCCGCTGGCGCGGAGCGCCTCGATCTCCTCCGGGGTGAAGCCGGCTTCGCGCAGCGCCTCCTCGCCCCCCTCGCCCAGCCGGGGCGCGGGGCGGAGCGGCGGGGCGGCCCCCTCGATGCGCACCGGCGTGGCCACGCCGGGCATCGACCTCGCCTCCCACGGCGTCGGCACCTCGACGAAGGCGCCCCGCGCGGCGAGCTGCGGGTCGCGGCGCGCCTCGAGGGGATCGAGCACCGGCGCGAGGCAGACGTCGTGCTGCCTGCCGAAGGCGGCCCACTCGTCGCGGCTGCGTCCGGCGAAGATCGCCTCCAGCTCGGCCCGCGGCCCATCGCCCTCGAGCTGGCTCGCCGCCAGCTCCGGCCGTCCCACCGCCGCGCAGAAGCGCTCGAAGAAGCGGGGCTCGAGGGCGGCCAGCGCCACGAACTTCCCGTCGGCGGCCCGGTAGACCCCGTAGCAGGCCCGGCGGCCGTCGAGCATCCCCTTCCCGCGCCCGAGCGGCTCGCCCGCGGCGGCCCCGCCGTGCGCCATCGCGAGCAGCGCCAGCGCCCCCTCGGCCATGGAGACGTCCACCCGCGCCCCCTCCCCGTTCGCGGCCCGGCGGACCAGCGCGGCCAGGATCCCGGCCACCGCCGGCCAGGCGCCGCCGGCGAGGTCGGCCACCGGGACGCCGAGCGGGAGCGGCGCCTCGGGCGGCCCGTTGCGCGCGAGCACGCCGGCCAGGGCGCAGTAGTCGAGGTCGTGGCCGGCGAGGTGGCGGTACGGCCCGGTCTGGCCGTAGCCGGTGATGGAGCAGAGGATGACGCGGGGGTGGGCGGCCCGGAGCGCCTCCCAGCCGCAGCCGAGCCGGTCGAGGACGCCGGGACGGAAGGATTCGACCACCACGTCGAAGGTGCCGGCGAGCCTCAGCAGCGCCGCCGCGCCCCCCGGCGCGCGCAGGTCGAGCGCGAGCGAGCGCTTGTTGCGGTTGAGCGCGTGGAACCAGCCCGACTGCGCGCCGGCGAGCGGGGGCATCCAGCGCAGGGAGTCGCCGCCCTCGGGATCCTCGACCTTCACCACGTCGGCGCCGAGGTCCGCCAGCACCAGGGTGGCGAAGGGTCCCGGCAGGAGCCGGGAGAGGTCGAGGACGCGGACTCCGGCGAGGGGGAGGCTCGACATGGAGGGGTCCCAGCGAAGCTGGGGAGGGCGAAGCCCTCCAGGGCGGGGCAGCGTCCCGGTGCTAGGTCAGGATCTGCTGCAGCTTCATGGCGAGCCCCATGTCGCCCTGGATCTTGAGCTTGCCCGACATGAAGGCCATCTGCGGGTTGAGCTTGCCGTTCACGATGTTGAGGAAGTCCTGATCGGAGCAGTTGACGGTGCACTTCGCCGCCGGCGCCTGGCCGGCGGTCACGGCGCCGCCGGGCGCCGTGCAGTCGACCGCCCAGGCCCCGCCGTGCGGGCCCGTGATGTTGAACTGGTAGATGGCGTTGATCTTGGCGACCACGTCCGGCTTGCTCTTGAGCCGCTCGGGCATGTGCCGCTCGAACACGTCCCGCACGCTGTCTGCCATCTCCGCCCTCCGTTGACTGTGGAGTCAACGTAGGGGCGAGCGCACGAGCTGTCAAGGCGACCGGGGCGCTCCCCGGCCGCCGGCGATCGAGAGCGCGTCTCGCACCGCGCCCAGGAGCCCGTCGGGATCGATCGGCTTCACGAGGACCAGGTCCACCTCGTGGCCGACCGCCTGCGCGATGTCCTCGCGCTCCGCCCAGCCGGTCACCACCACCACCGGCACGGAGGGGGCGATCCCCTTGGCGGCCCGGGCCAGCTCGATGCCGCCCATGCCCGGCATGCCGACGTCGGTGAGGACCACGTCCACCGGGCGCCCGCGCAGGATCTCGAGCGCGGCGGCGCCGCTGGCGACCGGCGACACCTCGATGCCCGCGGTCTCCAGCACCTCCGCCATCAGCTCGCGGTTGTCCGCGTCGTCCTCGACGAGCAGCACTCGCACCTTCGGCCCCTCCCCCATGGGTCGCCTCGCGCGCTCACTCGACGTAGAAGCTGTCGAGGATCTCCCGGTACTTCTCGGTGCAGAACTTCCGCTTCACCTTGAGCGTCGGGGTGAGCTCCCCGGCCTCCTGGGTGAAGTCCCTGGGCAGGATGGCGAACTTCTTGATGGTCGAGTAGCTCGCCTGCTTGGCGTTGAGCGCGTCCACCGCCTGCTGGACGCGGGCCCGCACCCGCGGGTCCTGGGAGAGCCCGGCCGGCCCGATCCCGACGCCTGCCTCGGCGGCCCACTTGCGCACGGCGTCCTCGTTGAGCGTGACGAGGGCCGAGAGGAACTTGCGCCGGTCGCCGTGGACCATCACCTGCGAGATGAGCGGGTCGGTCTTGAGGTCGTTCTCGAGGTTCTGCGGCGCGACGTTCTTGCCGCCGGCGGTGACGATGAGGTCCTTCTTGCGGTCGGTGATCCGCAGGTAGCCGTCGGCGTCCAGCTCGCCCACGTCTCCGGTGTAGAACCAGCCGTCGCGGATCACCTCGGCGGTGGCCGCCGGGTTCCGGTAGTACTCCTTCATCACCCCGCCGCCGCGGAAGAGGATCTCGCCGTCCTCGGCGATGCGCACTTCGGTCCCGGGCACCGGGGGGCCCACGGTGCCGATCCGGTTCTGGCCGGGGCGGTTCACGCAGGTCCCGGCGCTGGTCTCGGTGAGGCCGTAGCCCTCGAGGATGGTGAGCCCGGCGAGCTCGAAGAAGAGGTTGATCTTGGGCGAGAGCGGCGCGCCGCCGGAGACGAAGAGCCGCATCCGCCCGCCGAAGCGCTCGCCGAGCTGCGCCTTGAGCTTGGGGAAGACCAGCCGCTTCGCGAGCACGAGCCCGAGCGAGCTCTCCTCCTCGCCCCGCTCGCGCGCGCTCGCGAACCGCTCGAAGGCGTCCATGGCGACGCGAAACAGCCGCCCCTTGAGCCCCGGGGCGGAGAGCCCCTTCGCGAGCACCGTCTCGTAGGCCTTCTCGAAGATGCGCGGCACGGCGGGCACGATGGTGGGGTGCACCTCGTGGGCGTTGTCCACGATCTTCTCGATGGCCTCGGTGAAGGCCACCACGGCGCCGGACGCGAACCAGGCCGCCTCGATCACCTTGGCGAACGAGTGCGCCATGGGCAGGAAGAGCAGGATCAGGTCCTCGCCGTTGAGGACGTCGACCTGCTCCACCGCCTCGGCCTCGTAGACCCAGTTGCCGTGGGTGAGCACCACGCCCTTCGGGTTCCCGGTGGTCCCCGAGGTGTAGATGATGCAGGCCGCGTCCTCGAGCCCGACGTGCGCGAGCCGCGCCTCGTGGGCGCCGGCGTTGGCGCGCCGCCACTCCGCGCCGCCCCGCTCGACCTCGGCGAGCAGGTGCTCCGTCCCGGCGGACGGCTGCCCCTCGAACAGGATCAGCCCCTCGATCGCCGGCAGCCCGTCCCGCACCTCGCGGATCTTGCGCGCCTGGGCCTCGGAGTCGCACAGCACGAAGCGCGCCCCCGAGTTCTCGAGGATGTAGCGGCACTCCTCGGGGCGGTTCGACTGGTAGATGGGGACCACGATCGCCGCGGCGCCCATCACGCCCAGGTCGGCCAGGATCCACTCCGGGCTGGTGTCGCCGAGGATGGCCACCCGGTCGCCGGGCTTCACCCCGAGGGCCGCGAGCCCGTCCGAGACGTCGCGCGCCCGCCGCGCCATCTCCCGCCAGGAGAGGTCCTGCCACCGGCCGCCGCGCTTGAACCGGCAGGCGGCCACGTCGCCCTTGCGCGCGGCCTGCGCCTCGAAGATGGCCACCAGGTTCTTGGGCCGCGTGCTCCCGCTCATCAGCTCGTCTCGCGCGATCATCGGCTGGCGTCCCTCACTTCATTTGCGCGAGCGCCGCCCGCGCCAGCGCCTGCGAGCGACGCTCCTCCGGCGCGTCGTAGTTTCCCGGCTGCTCCGCGATGGCCGTCTCGAGCAGCTTGCGAGCCTCCTGGGGATGGCCCGCCTTCTCGTATAGCTCGGCGAGGTAGACGCGGGCGCGCACGTTATGGGGGTTCATTTGGAGCGCCTTCCGGAGGTGGCGCTCCGACCGGGCTCCGTCGTACTTCGGCCACGGGAGCTTGAAGTAGAAGCGTCCCCAGGCGTTCTCGATGGCCCCGTGCATGAAGCCGGGGTCGATCTTCTCCGCCTCCGAGAGCCGGTCCTTGAACTTGCCTTCGATGCCCTGGGCGAGCGCGTGGATGACGCCGATGCCGAGCGAGTAGTTGCCCATCCCGGCGGCGGCGAAGAACCAGCCCTCCACGCGGCGGGGGTTCGCGGCGGTGGCCCGATCGCCCAGCTCCCAGGCCCGCTTGCCGATCCGGCTCTTCTCCTCGTCCGGCAGCGCGGGGTCGTCGGAGCGCCAGAAGTCGAGCCGCGCGAGCCGCCAGAGCACGCCGTAGTCGTCCGGCGCCAGCTTGTCGGCGGCGGCGAGATCGGCCTCGACCTGCTGGAGCTTGCCCGGCTGATCGCGCACCGCGTAGGCGGCGTCGGCGCTCGCGAGCAGCGACGAGAGCTCGGGGTTGGACGGCCCGGGGGCCTCCGCGGACCGGGACCGGGCCGGCGCGGCCAGGAGCAGCGCCGCGCCGAGGAGCACGAGTCGAGAGCGCATCCGTCGATCCTCCGCGAACGGAGCGGAGAAGCAAGCACTCGCTCGCTCACGGAGAGGTATTGCAGAGGCAGGTGCCGCGGGCCGCCCCGGTCGGGACCTGGCAGCTCCACTGCTCGACGCGGCCGCCGAGCGCCGTGGCGCACTCCTGCGCGCTGGCGCAGCCCCCGGCGGGGACCATCCCCAGGTACTCGGCCAGGTAGCTCTCACCCGGGTTGGCCTCGCAGTTCCCGGTCTGGTGGTTGATGGCGATGCAGCTGCTCGTGCCCGCGATCGGCTGGTCGGCCGGATCGCTGCAATCGGTGAACCACCAGTCGCCGCTCGCGCTCGGGCCGCTGCAGGTCTTGCGCACCGAGCCGTCCGACCGGACGATGCGCAGGACGGTCACCTCCCCGGCGGCGGGCTGCGTCGGGAGCTGCAGCTGGTTCACCGGCTTCACGAGGTCGGCGATGCTCCGCAGCGTGCTCGCGAAGTCGGCGTCGCAGACCGAGTCCTCCACCACCGGCACTCCCTTCTGGGCCAGCGCGGCGGCCAGGTCCTGGAAGCGGGTGCCGGTGCTCTTGCCGCTGCACTGCGCGTCGCTGCCGGCCGGGCAGCTGCAGAGGCTGGCACGGCAGACGTTGGTGGTGCCGCTGAGCGAGCAGGTGGCGGAGTAGATGAAGCCCGCCACCAGCGGCCGGCCGAGGCCCGTGAGGTAGTCCACGAACTCCTGCAGGGGGAACATCTTCCGCTGCGCGGGCGGGAGCGCCTCGTCGGCCATGCAGGCGTCGGCGCCCGGGGTGGTGGTGGTCATCACGATCCCCTTCAGCGGATCGGGGGGGTTCGAGCAGTCGTCCTCGTCGCCCATCCAGACCACCGCCAGGCGCGCCCCGGCGTGCGGCCACTCCGTGGGCGAGACGTCGGCCGGCTGCGCGAGGCCGTTCTGACGCAGCGCCTTCTCGAGCGCCAGCCGGGCGGCCTGGAGGTGCTGCTCCTGCCCCGAGCCGCAGGTGCCCACCTGCACGTTGGCCCGGAACTGCGCCACGGCCGTCGTGAGCCGCGGGTCCTGGGCGGAGGTCCCCCAGGTGTCCCAGGCGAGGTCCTTGGTGAAGTGGATCACCTTCGGGTTGCCGGCGCTGGCGACGAAGTCGCCGGCGGGGTACGGGCTCCCCTCGGTCGAGACGCCGGGGAGGCAGCCCTGGTTGGCGCCCTGGAACCCGTAGTACTGGGTCACGAGCTGGCCGCAGGGCTCGCCGGCGGTGTCACAGGAGTAGGAGGCCGGCTGGCCGGTGAGGATGTCCACGTAGCCGCAGGTCAGCGCGCCGCTCGAGGCCTGGGCGCAGTTCGCCACCCAGTCGTTCTCGAAGATGGACGAGGTGGTGACCGCGAGGTGGAAGTCGAGCGGGGTGAGGCCGCGCGCCACCCGGTCCTTGTTGGCCTGCGCGATCTGTCCGACGAACTGGTCGAAGTTCTGGGCCAGCATGGACTGCTCGCCCGCCATCGAGCCCGAGTCGTCCACCACGAAGAGGATGTCGGCGGTGTCGTAGCCGCCGAGGGTCACCTTCTGGGAGGCCGGCTGGATGACGCACTGCCCGACGGGGTTGAAGTTGTAGCCCTGGCAGGCGGCAAGGAGCGCCAGCAGGGGCGGAGCGACGCGGCGGAGCATCTCTCGGGCCTCCGGCCGAGAGGATAGGTCCCGCCCCGCCGCCCGGCAGGCTACCGCCCCGGGGGCTGGCGCCCGCTCTGGGGCCGGCCCGCCGTCGCTACTCCCACTCGATGGTGGCCGGCGGCTTGGACGAGATGTCGTAGACCACGCGGTTGATGCCGCGGACCTCGTTGATGATGCGCGAGGAGATGCGCGCCAGGAGGTCGTAGGGCAGCCGCGCCCAGTCGCCGGTCATGCCGTCGGTGGACTCGATGGCGCGGAGGGCGCAGGTGCTCTCGTAGGTGCGCTCGTCGCCCATCACCCCGACGCTGCGGACCGGGAGCAGCACCGCGAAGGCCTGCCAGAGCTTCTCGTACAGGCCGGCGGCGCGGATCTCCTGCTGCACGATGGTGTCGGCCTTGCGCAGGACGGAGAGCCGCGCCTCGGTGACCTCGCCGAGCACGCGGATGGCGAGCCCCGGGCCGGGGAACGGCTGGCGCTGCACGATCTCCCGCGGCAGCCCGAGCTCGAGCCCGAGCCGGCGCACCTCGTCCTTGAAGAGCTCGCGCAGCGGCTCCACCAGCCCGAGCTTCATCACCTCGGGCAGGCCGCCCACGTTGTGGTGGCTCTTGATGGTGGCGGAGGGCCCCTTGAACGACACCGACTCGATGACGTCCGGGTAGAGGGTGCCCTGCACGAGGAAGTCGGCGCGCTCGCCGGCCCGGGCGAACTCCTCCACCTGCTCCTCGAAGACGGCGATGAACTCGCGGCCGATGATCTTCCGCTTGGCCTCGGGATCGGTCACCCCGGCGAGCTTCGCCAGGAAGCGCTGGGAGGCGTCGACGGTGACGAGCGGCAGGTGGAACATCCGCCCGAAGACCTCCTCCACCTTGGCGCGCTCCCCCTCGCGCAGCACCCCGTTGTCCACGAACACGCAGCGCAGCCGGTCGCCGATGGCGCGGTGGACGAGCAGCGCGGCGACCGCCGAGTCCACGCCGCCGGAGAGGGCGCAGAGGGCGTGCCCCTTCGGGCCCACCCGGGCGCGGATCTGCTCCACCGCCACGTCGACGTAGGCGCGCATCGACCACTGGCCGCTGCAGCCGCAGATGCCGTGGGCGAAGTTCTTGAGCAGCTCGGCCCCGCGCGGCGTGTGCGCCACCTCGGGGTGGAACTGCACGCCGAAGAAGCGCCGCTTGCGGTCCTCCACCGCGGCGTACGGAGCGTTCGCGGTCGAGGCCACCGGCTCGAAGCCGGGCGGGAGGGCCTCCACCCGGTCGCCGTGGCTCATCCAGACGTCGAGCTTCGCCGGGAGCCCCTGGAAGAGCTCGCAGGAGGAGGAGGCGTCGATGGTGGCGGGGCCGAACTCGCGGTGGGTGGCGTTCGCCACCTTGCCGCCCAGCTCGTGGGCCATGAGCTGCAGGCCGTAGCAGACGCCCAGCACCGGCACGCCGAGCTCGAAGACCACCTTGTCGGCCCGCGGGCTCCCCTCGGCCAGCACCGAGGCCGGCCCGCCGGAGAGCACCACGCCGCGCGGCTGGAAGGCGCGGATGGCCTCGGCCTTGGCGGTGCAGGGGTGGATCTCGCAGTAGACGCCCAGCTCGCGCAGGCGCCGCGCGATGAGCTGCGTGTACTGCGACCCGAAGTCGAGGATGAGGATCTTCTCGCCGTGGATGTCCAACGTCGTCGCTCCTAGTCCACCCGGTAGTTGGGGGCTTCCTGGGTGATGATCACGTCGTGGACGTGGCTCTCGCGCAGGCCGGCGCTGGAGATGCGGATGAAGCGCGACTTCTGCCGCAGCTCGGGGATGGTCTTGCAGCCGAGGTAGCCCATGCCGCTGCGCAGGCCGCCCACCAGCTGGTAGACGTTCATCGCCACCGGCCCCTTGTACGGGACGCGCCCCTCGATGCCCTCCGGCACGAGCTTCTCCGCGTCGGAGACGTCGGCCTGGAAGTAGCGGTCCTTCGACCCTTCCTTCATGGCGCCGATCGAGCCCATGCCGCGGTAGCTCTTGTAGCTGCGCCCCTGGAACAGGATCACCTCGCCCGGCGCCTCCTCGGTGCCGGCGAAGAGCGAGCCGATCATCACGCACGAGGCGCCGGCGGCGAGCGCCTTCACCATGTCGCCGGAGTACTTGATGCCGCCGTCGGAGATGATGGGGATGCCGTGCTTCTCGGCGGCGCGGGAGCAGTCGTCCACCGCGGTGATCTGCGGCACGCCGACGCCGGCCACCACGCGGGTGGTGCAGATGGAGCCCGGGCCGATGCCCACCTTGACCCCGTCCACGCCGGCCGCGCAGAGCGCGTCGCAGGCCTCGGCGGTGGCGACGTTGCCGGCCACCAGCTCGATGTTCTTGAAGTTGGCCCTGGTGGCGCGGACGGCGTCGATGACGCCCTTCGAGTGGCCGTGGGCGGTGTCGATGGCGATGACGTCGGCGCCGGCCTTGAGGAGCGCGGCCACCCGGGCCTCCCGGTCCGGGCCGACCCCGACCGCCGCCCCGCAGAGCAAGCGGCCCAGCTTGTCCTTGGCGGCGTTGGGGTGCTTCTGGATCTTCTCGATGTCCTTGATGGTGATGAGCCCCTTGAGCTCGTAGGCCTCGTTCACCACCAGCAGCTTCTCGATGCGGTGGCGGTGGAGGAGATCCTTCGCCTCCTCGATGGTCGCGCCCTCGCGCGCGGTGACGAGGTCCTTGGTCATCACCTCCTCGACCCGCTGCTCCAGGTTCCTCTCGAAGCGCAGGTCGCGGTTGGTCAGGATGCCGACCAGCTTGCCCTTGCGCGTCACCGGGATGCCGCTGATGCCGTTCTCGCGCATCAGCGCCACCGCCTGGGCGATCCGCGCCTCGGGCTCGATGGTGATGGGGTCGCCCACCACCGCCGACTCGTACTTCTTGACCTTGAGCACCTCGGCCGCCTGCTGCTCGACGGTCAGGTTCTTGTGCACGAAGCCCATGCCGCCCACCGCCGCCATGGCGATGGCCATCTGCGCCTCGGTGACCGTGTCCATGGCGGCCGAGACGAGCGGGATGTTGAGGTGGATGTGGCGGGTGAGGCGGGTGCCGGTCTCGACCGACTTCGGGAGGACGTCGCTCTCCCCGGGGACCAGCAGGACGTCGTCGAAGGTGAGGGCTTCTCGAAGATCGTCGCGATTGAGCATGCGGACGTATAGCCACCCTGGCGGGAGGCGTCAAGACGCCCCGGCGCGCGCCGCCGGGCGCGTCCATTCTCTTGCGATTTCGCACTTCTTCCTTCGATAATGCCCAGGTGCCTGGCGACGACAAGCGCGGGGGAGATCGGGTCCCGATCGGGCTGGTGGTCCGGCTCGCCTGCGGGAGCACCGACGAGTTCGTGGAGCGCTACGCGGTGAACATCTCGCGGGGCGGGCTCTTCGTCCGCACCCGCGAGACCTCTCCGGTGGGCACCGAGCTCGGCTTCGAGGTCCGGCTCCAGTCCGGCGAGAAGGCGATCCGCGGCCGCGGCGTGGTGCGCTGGCTGGCCGGTCCGGAGGCGGTCGGCCGCCACCCGGGGATGGGGATCGAGTTCCTCTCGCTCGACCCGGACTCGAAGCGGCTGGTCGAGCGCGTGGTGCAGGTGCGCGAGCGGCGGGGGCTGTGGGCCACGCTGGGAGAACCTCCTCCCCCGCCTCCGGCCACCGCGCCCGAAGACTCGCCGCGCCCGGCGGAGGTCCGCGCGCCGGCGCCCCCGCCCGAGGCCGGG
>JAJXVM010000335.1 GCA_021782135.1 Myxococcales bacterium
CTCGCCCGGCTCGGTGCGGGGGTCCTCGGCGCCGTGGAGCAGCAGGACCGGCGCCCGCAGCGCGGAGAGCCGGCCGCCGTAGAGGTCGTCCCGCCCGGCGAGCCCGCGCTCCACGATCTCGAGCCAGGCGGCGGCGCCGGCGCGCACCACCGCGCGCCAGCGCTCCTCGCCGTGGTCCTCGGCGAGCGCCGCCTGGAGCCCCTCGGGCAGCCCGTCGGGCTCGAGCCCGCCGCGGAAGAAGTCGAGCGAGCGCGGCTTGGCCCCGGTGAAGTGGCCCGCCTCGAGCACCACCGCCGCGGCGCGATCCGGGTGGTCGATGGCGAAGCGGGCGGCGATCACCGCGCCGTCGCTGTGGCCCCAGAGCGCCACCCGCTCCAGGCCCAGGGCGTCGAGGAAGAGCGCCGTCTCCTCGGCGGCGGCCTGGTGGAAGCCCTCGACCAGCGCGCCGATGGGCGTGGACCGGCCGAAGCCGCTGCGGTCGGGCGCGATCACCCGGTGCGATCCGGCGAGGGCGGCCACGGCGGCGTCGATGGGGTAGGCGCCGTTCCCCCAGCCGCCGTGCAGGAAGAGGAGCGGCGGCCCTTCGCCCCAGCTCCTCCAGGCGACGGCGACCGGCCGAGCGCCCGGGGCGTGCGGGGATCCGGGCAGGGAGAGCGTGGGCATGGCGCCGTTCTACCGCGAGCCCGGCGGGCTCGCCGCGCCGCGTCGCGCGTCACAGGAGGGCCTGCCGGCCGCGCGCGCGTGAACCTTTGGTAACGTGCCCGGATGAACCCCACCCTCTTCCAGAAGCTCTGGTCGCGCGACGACTGGGCCGGTCAGCCCGTGCACCGCTCGCTGCTGACGCCGCTCTCGTTCCTCGAGCACAGCCTGCACGTGTTCCCGGACAAGGTCGCGGTGGTGGACGGCGCGCGCCGCTTCACCTATCGCCAGCTCGGCGAGCGGGTGTACCGCCTCGCCACCGCCCTGCAGCGCGCCGGGGTGCGCAAGGGCGACCGGGTGGCGGTGCTCGCGCCCAACTCGGCGGAGGCGCTCGAGGCGCACTACGGCGTGCCGCAGATCGGCGCCGTGCTGGTCGCCATCAACGTCCGGCTCTCGCCGGGCGAGGTGACCACCATCCTGCGCCACAGCGGCGCGCGGGTGCTGCTCGCCGATCCGTCGCTCGAGGAGCAGGTGGCGGCGGCGCGGCGCGAGGCGGACCTCTCGGTGCTGGTCTGGACCGGCGAGGGCGGCGGCCGCGACCCGGCCTGGGGCGAGATCGGGTACGAGCGCTTCCTGGCCACCGGCGCGCCGGACCCGTTCGCGCCGGCGGTGGACGACGAGGACCAGACCCTCTCGATCAACTACACGAGCGGCACCACCGGCCAGCCCAAGGGCGTCATGTACACGCACCGCGGCGCCTACCTGAACGCGCTCGGCGAGGTGCTGGAGTCGGGGCTCCAGCCGGAGAGCGTCTACCTGTGGACCCTCCCCATGTTCCACTGCAACGGCTGGTGCTACACCTGGGCCGTCACCGCCGCCGGGGCGCGCCACGTGGTCATCCCCAAGGTCGAGCCGGAGCGCGTCTTCGCGCTGGTGGAGGAGGAGCAGGTGACCCACCTCTGCGGCGCCCCCACCGTGCTGGTCATGCTGCAGTCGGCGCTCCCCACCCCCGACTACCGCTTCCCGCGGCCGCTGCGGACCGTCACCGCCGGCGCGCCGCCCCCGCCGTCGGTCATCGGCCGGATGGAGGCGCTCGGCGCCGAGATCACGCACGTCTACGGCCTCACCGAGACCTACGGGCCGCACACGGTCTGCAAGTGGAAGGAGGAGTGGAACGGCCAGACCGCCGAGCAGCGGGCCGCCCTCAAGGCGCGCCAGGGCGTGGGCTACGTCACCTCGCCGGAGGTGCGGGTGGTCGACGAGGAGCTGCGCGACGTCCCCGCCGACGGCGAGACCATGGGCGAGATCGTCATGCGCGGCAACAACGTGATGAAGGGCTACTTCCGCGACGCCGAGACCACCGCCACCGCCTTCCGCGGCGGCTGGTTCCACTCCGGCGACCTCGGCGTGATGCACCCCGACGGCTACGTCGAGCTGCGCGACCGCAAGAAGGACGTCATCATCAGCGGCGGCGAGAACATCTCCACGGTGGAGGTGGAGAAGGTGCTCTTCTTCCACCCCGCGGTGCTCGAGGCGGCGGTGATCGGGATCCCGGACGAGAAGTGGGGCGAGGTCCCGAAGGCCTTCGTCACCCTGCGCCCCGGGCGCGAGGCGAGCGAGGAGGAGCTCATCGGCTACTGCCGCGAGCACCTCGCCCACTTCAAGTGCCCGAAGAAGGTCGAGTTCGGGCCGCTGCCCAAGACCTCCACCGGCAAGACGCAGAAGTTCAAGCTGCGCGAGAAGGAGTGGGCCGGGCACCGCAAGCGGATCCACTGATCGGAGCGGACTGCTTCCCTCTCCCGCGTCGGCGGGGGAGGGGCTCCGCCGCCGCTCACCAGAACTTCTTGTCGCCCGTCCCGCTGCCGAAGCGGTCCTTGCGGAAGTCGGTGCCCGGGTCGAGCCGCACGAACGCGCACATCTCGTTGAGGCGCGAGTAGATGCGGTCGCCCACCCGCTCGGAGAGCGTGAGGGCCTCGGCTTCGCGCAGGAACTCCGGCGAGCGCGGGTCCACCCTGCCGCCGGTGGGCTCCTTCCGCGCCTTGCGCTCGAGGAAGTAGTTGGTGGCGAAGAGCGTGGAGAGGCCGGAGTTGAAGCGGCGGCTGATGAGCTCGTCGAGCATCGAGCGCTCCCAGTCGGTGCCGCGCTCCTTGCCGAGCTCGTCGATGACCAGCACCGGCACGCGGATCAGCGGGCCGAGGATCTCCATGTGGCTGCGGTTGGCGGAGAAGCCGGCCTTCATGTCGGAGAGGAGCAGCATGAACTCGACGTACCGGCTCGCGACCCCCTTCTCGAGCGCGAGGTAGCGGAGCGTGGCGGCGAGCAGGTGCGTCTTGCCGGCGCCCGGGCGGCCGTAGAGCAGGAAGCCCTTGGTCGGGCGGTCCTGCCGGAACTTGCGGGCGAAGTCCTCGGCCAGGGACCGCGCGCTGGCGTGGTCGGGCGACCAGTTCCGGAAGCTCTCGAAGGAGGCGGTCGCCACCGCCGCCGGGATCCCGATCAGGTTGAAGAGGGCCAGCCGCGCGTCGGTGTGCCGGCAGGCGCACTCCTGCGCCAGCGAGGTGTCCCCGGAAGGCACGAAGGTGTAGCCGGTGCCCTTGCAGCGCGGGCAGACGCTCTGGCAGGTGCAGCGGCGGGCCCGGGCGGTGGCCCCGAGCACCTGGTCCACCACGTATCCGGCGCCCTCGCAGTGCGGGCAGGAGCTCTTGTCGTCGGGCATGGAAGGAGGCGGAGTCTACACCGACCCGCGCAGGGGGAGGAGGCCGGCCGCCCGGAGCTGGTCGGCGAGGTGGCTCTCGAGGGTGTCGCGCCAGGCGCGGCGGCGGACGGCGGGCGGGCGGGCGCCGGCGAG
>JAJXVM010000049.1 GCA_021782135.1 Myxococcales bacterium
GAGGCGCTGGCTCTCGGCGGCCAGGGGCGCGGCCCGGGGCTGTCCCCCCGCGTCCTCCCGGTCATCGACCCGAGGGGCGCGGCCTTCGACGCCTGGCGCGCCACCAACGTCCGCCCGCAGCGCCAGCCCGGGTACGTCACCGCCACCGTGAGCCTCCCGCTCGGCGACCTGGCCGCCGGGCAGCTGCGCGCGCTGGCGGCGATCGCCGAGGCCTGGGGCGACGGCACCGTCCGCTTCACCCGCACCCAGGACGCGGTGCTGCGCTGGGTCCCGGAGGACGGGCTCGTCCCGCTCTTCCTGCGGCTCGCCGCGGCCGGGCTGGGGCTCGACGGCGCCGGCACCGCCGCCGACGTGGTCACCTGCCCCGGCGCGGAGACCTGCCGCATCGCGGTCACGCAGTCGCGCGGCCTGGGGCGGCTGGTGGAGGATCACCTGCGCGCCCGGCCGTCGCTGGGCGTGCCCGGACTCGACGTCAACGTGAGCGGGTGCCCGAACGGCTGCGGCCAGCACCACGTCTCGGCCATCGGCCTGCAGGGCAGCGCCCGCAAGGTCGGGGCCGGCGCCGTGCCGCAGTACTTCCTGCTCCTCGGCGGAGGCGAGGCCGGCGGCGCGGTGCGCTTCGGCCGGTTGGCGGCCAAGATCCCGGCCCGGCGGGTGCCCGCCGCGCTGGAGCGGCTCGTCGGGCTCTACCTGGCGGAGCGCGCGCCCGGGGAGCGGCCGGCGGACTTCCTGGCGCGGGTGGAGCTGGGGCGCGTGAAGGAGCTGCTCCGGGACCTGGAGGCGCTCGACGTTCAGAGCGCGCGCCCGGAGGACTACGTCGACCTGGGGGACGATCGCCCCTTCCGCTCCGGAGAGGAGGGGGCGTGAGCGCGCCCCGGTCGCCGGAGCCGGAGGGCGGGCGCTGGCCCGGACCTCGCGAGCTGCTGCTCTTCACCGCGCTCGTCGCCCTCGGCGCGGTGGCCGGGGGCCTGCCCCACCAACGCGCCGCAACCCCGGGCGGCACGGTCGAGCTGCTGAACGCGTCCTACGACCCGACCCGGGAGCTCTACTCGGAGGTGAACGCCGCGTTCGCGCGGGATTGGAAGCAGCGGACCGGGCAGGAGGTGGTGATCCGGCAATCCCACGG
Source organism: Myxococcales bacterium (assembly GCA_021782135.1). Lineage (GTDB taxonomy): Bacteria > Myxococcota > Myxococcia > Myxococcales > Anaeromyxobacteraceae > Anaeromyxobacter_B. Next base: position 1,127 of record JAJXVM010000049.1, read on the forward strand.
CGGCTCCGGGAAGCAGGCGCGCGCGGTCGTCGACGGGCTCGAGGCCGACGTGGTGACGCTCGCGCTCGGCTGGGACGTGGACGCCATCGCCCGCGCCGGGCTGTTGCCGGCGAGCTGGCAGCAGCGGCTGCCGCAGCGCTCGGCCCCCTACACCTCGACCATCGTCTTCCTGGTGCGCAAGGGGAACCCCAAGAAGATCCACGACTGGCCCGACCTGGTGAGGCCGGACGTGGCGGTGGTCACGCCCTCCCCGAAGAGCTCCGGCGGGGCCCGCTGGAACTACCTCGCCGCCTGGGGGCAGGCCGCCCGGCGCGGTGGGGAGGCGGCCGCCCGCGAGTACGTCCGGCGGCTCTACCGCAACGTGCCGGTGCTCGACTCCGGCGCCCGCGGCGCCACCACCACCTTCGCGCGGCGCGGCATCGGGGACGTCCTCCTCGCCTGGGAGAACGAGGCGCTGCTCGCGGTCGAGAAGCTCGGGCCGGACCGGCTCGAGGTGGTGGTTCCCCCCGTCTCGATCCTGGCCGAGCCGCCGGTCGCGCTGGTGGACGCGGTGGTCGACGCCCGCGGCACGCGGCCGGTGGCCCAGGCCTACCTCGAGTTCCTCTACTCCGAGGAGGGGCAGCGGATCGCCGCCCGCAACCACTTCCGGCCGCGGAGCGAGGCCGCGGCCCGCCTCCAGCCGCTCCCCGCTTTGGAGCGGTTCACCGTGGACGAGGCGTTCGGCGGCTGGCGGAACGCGCAGGCCACCCACTTCGCCGACGGCGGCACCTTCGACCAGATCTACGCGCCCGGGGGCGGCCGCACGTGAGCGCGACCCGGCGCGGCGTCCTCCCCGGCTTCGGCCTCTCCACCGGCCTGACCGTCTTCTGGCTGGGGCTGGTGGTCCTGCTGCCCCTCTCCACGCTCGGGCTGCAGACCGCCCGGCTCGGCCCCGCCCAGCTCTGGCAGGTGATCGCCAGCCCGCGCGCCGTCGCCTCGTACCGCCTCTCCCTGGGCGCCTCGCTCGGCGCCGCCGCGATCAACGCGGTGTTCGGGTTCCTGGTGGCCTGGGTGCTGGTGCGCTACCGCTTCCCCGGCAAGGCGCTGGTGGACGCGCTGGTGGACCTCCCCTTCGCGCTCCCCACGGCGGTGAGCGGCATCGCCCTGACCGCCGTCTACTCGCCCCACGGGTGGGTGGGGCGCTTCCTCGAGCCGCTCGGGATCCGGGTGGCCTTCACCCCCCTGGGAGTCCTGGTGGCGCTCACCTTCACCGGCCTGCCGTTCGTCATCCGGAGCGTCGAGCCGGTGCTCGCCGATCTGGAGCCGGACGTGGAGGAGGCGGCGGCGCTGCTCGGCGCCACCCGGCGGCAGGTGTTCCGCCGCGTGCTGTTCCCGGCGGTGCTCCCGGCGACGCTCACCGGCTTCTCGCTGGCCTTCGCCCGCGCGCTCGGCGAGTACGGCTCGGTGGTCTTCATCTCCGGCAACATGCCGTTCCGGACGGAGGTCGCGCCGCTGCTCGTCATGACCCGGCTCGAGCAGTTCGACTACGCCGGGGCGACCGCGCTCGCCTCGGTGATGCTCGGCGCCTCGCTGTTGCTCCTCTTCGCGGTGAACCGGCTGCAGCGGTGGACCCGCGCCCGGGCGGGGGCGCCGTGAAGGTGACCGGCGCCGTTCGCGAGCAGCTCCCGGTCGCGGGGCCGGCGTCCGTCCGGCCTCCCCCTGGGGACGGGGCGGGAGGAGGGGCTCGCGCGCCGGGCGCCGCCGGCGAGGCGGTTGGCGCGCCGGCGGAGCGGTCCTCCCGGCCCCGGCGGCCGGCCACCGAGGACCCGGCCTGGATCCGCCGCGGCCTCACCGCGCTCGCGCTCGGGTTCCTCGCCCTCTTCGTCGGGCTGCCGGTGGCGGCGGTGCTCTCGGAGGCCTTCTCGAAGGGGGCGGCGCTCTACCTGGCGGCGCTGCGCGAGCCGGAGGCGCTGGCGGCCATCCGGCTGACCCTGCTCACGGCGGGGATCGCGGTGCCGCTCAACGCCGCCTTCGGCCTCGCCGCCGCCTGGTCCGTGACCCGCTTCCGCTACCGCGGCAAGGACCTGCTCCTGTCGCTCATCGACCTGCCCTTCGGCGTCTCGCCGGTGATCGCCGGCATGGTCATCGTGCTGCTCTTCGGGGCGCGCGGGCTCCTCGGCCCCTGGCTCGTCGCCCACGGCTGCCGGATCGTGTTCGCGATCCCGGGCGTCGTGCTGGCGACGGTCTTCGTCACCTTCCCCTTCGTCGCCCGGGAGCTCATCCCCTTCCTGGAGGCGCAGGGCACCGAGGAGGAGGAGGCGGCGCTCACGCTGGGGGCGAGCGGCTGGCAGATCTTCACCCGGGTCACCCTCCCCAACGTGCGCTGGAGCCTGCTGTACGGGCTGGTGCTGTGCAACGCCCGGGCGATGGGCGAGTTCGGCGCGGTGTCGGTGGTGTCGGGCCACGTCCGCGGCCTCACCGACACCATCCCGCTGCACGTGGAGATCCTCTACGACGAGTACGACTTCGCCGCCGCGTTCGCCGTCGCCTCGCTGCTCCTGCTGCTCGCCGTCCTGACGTTGGCGGCGAAGCAGCTGCTGGAGTGGCGGGCCGGGGGACGCGGGGCGCCGCACGGGAGCCGATCGTGAGCATCGAGATCCGGGGAGTCCGGAAGTCCTTCGGCGCGTTCCAGGCGCTGCGCGGCGTCGACCTCACCGTGCCGAGCGGGGAGCTCACCGCGCTCCTCGGCCCCTCGGGCTGCGGCAAGACCACGCTGCTCCGCATCGTGGCCGGGCTGGAGGAGCCCGACCAGGGCGAGGTGCGGCACCACGGCGAGCCGGTCGCCGACGCCACGCCGCGCGACCGGAACGTGGGGCTCGTCTTCCAGCACTACGCGCTCTTCCGTCACCTCACCGTCTTCGAGAACGTCGCCTTCGCGCTGCGCGTCCGCAGGCGGCCGCGCGCCGAGGTGGACGCGCGGGTCCGCGAGCTGCTGGGGCTGGTGCAGCTCTCCGGGCTCGAGGACCGGCGCCCGGCCCAGCTCTCCGGCGGGCAGCGGCAGCGGGTGGCGCTGGCGCGCGCGCTCGCCACCCGGCCCCGGGTGCTGCTCCTGGACGAGCCGTTCGGCGCGCTCGACGCGCGGGTGCGGCAGGACCTGCGGCGCTGGCTGCGGCGGCTCCACGACGAGATCCACCTCACCACCCTCTTCGTCACCCACGACCAGGAGGAGGCCTTCGAGGTGGCCGACCGGGTGGTGCTCATGAACCGGGGGCTGGTCGAGCAGGTCGGCACGCCACGCCAGGTGTTCGAGGAGCCGGCGAGCCCGTTCGTGATGAGGTTCCTCGGCTCGGTGAACGCCTTCCCGGCCCGGGTGGTGGGCGGCAGGGCCCGCGTCGGCGGCCTGGAGTTCGACGCGCCGCACCGGGAGGGTGGCTGGAGCGAGGAGCCGGCGCACCTCTTCGTGCGGCCGCACGAGCTCGAGCTGTTCCGCACCCCCGCGCCGGAGAGCTTCGCCGCCACCGTCGAGCGGGTGACGCCGCTCGGCGGGACGGTGCGGGTGGAGCTGAGCGCGCCCTCGGTGGAGGGAGGGCTCGAGGCCGAGCTGGAGCCGCGCCGCGCCGAGGCGCTGGCCCTCGCCCCCGGCGACCGGGTCTACGCGGCGCCGCGGCGGCTGCGGCTGTTCCCGGCGGGGCCGGGGGACAGCTTGACCTCGAGCGGCCTCTGACCCGACCGAGCGGACTCGCTCCTGGCCGGAGCGGCGCCATCTCCCGGAAAGCGGCCGCCGCACGGGCCCGCGGCGAACATCTCTCGGCCGGGCCCCGGATGGCTCACTTCTGCGGCGCGCCGGCCGGGGTCTCCTCGAAGAGCCAGGTCGAGAGGTAGCGCTCGCCGGTGTCGGGCAGCACCACCACGATGAGCTTGCCCTCGCTCTCGGGCCGCTTCGCCACCTCGAGCGCCGCCCAGAGGGCGCCGCCGCAGCTGATGCCGGAGAGGATGCCCTCCTCCTTGCAGAGCCGGCGCGCCAGGTCTCCGGCGTCCTCGTTCTTCACCCGGATGGTCTCGTCGATGAGCTCGGTCTTGAGCACCTTGGGGATGAACCCCGCGCCCCAGCCCTGGATCTTGTGCGGCCCGGGCTTCCCGCCGGAGATGACCGGCGAGTCGGCCGGCTCGGCGGCGACGATCTTCACCGAGGGCTTGCGCGCCTTGATCACCTCGGCCACCCCGGTGATGGTGCCGCCGGTCCCGGTGCCGCCCACGAAGACGTCGATCTTGCCGTCGGTGTCGCGCCAGATCTCCTCGGCGGTGGTCTTGCGGTGGATCTCGGGGTTGGCCGGGTTCTCGAACTGCTGCAGCACGAGGTACCGCGGATCCTCGGCCGCCAGCTGCTGGGCCTTGGCGATGGCGCCCTTCATGCCCTCGGCGCCCGGCGTGAGGACCAGCTTCGCGCCGAGCGCGGCGAGCAGCTTGCGCCGCTCCATGCTCATGGTCTCGGGCATCGTGACCACGAAGGGATACCCGCGCGAGGCGGCCGCGAAGGCGATGCCGATGCCGGTGTTGCCGCTGGTCGGCTCGAGCAGGATGGTGTCGGGCTTGATCTTCCCCTCGCGCTCGGCCGCCTCGATCATCGCCACGCCGATGCGGTCCTTGACGCTCGAGCAGGGGTTGAAGGACTCGAGCTTCGCCACCACGGTGCCCGGCAGGCCCTTGCCCAGCCGCCGCAGCCGCACCAGCGGCGTGTTTCCGATGAGCTTCGTGATGTCGTCCGCGATCCGCATTCCCTGCTCCGTTCACCGCTCCCTGCGCGTGGCCGGCACGATTGCCGGCGACGGCGGCGGCCTGCTGCTGGTGGCCTCCCCTCCTTAACGGCCCGATCCCCACCGGGCAATCCGTCATGGCGGAGTGGCCTGGGAACCTGCCTCCCAGCGCGTTCCGGGAGGTTGGATCCACGGCATCCGTTTTACAAGATGTTTTTCCGTCATCAAGGAGCCCGAGGCCGCCCCGCCGCCGCTTCCTCCCCGCCCGCCGCCCGGATAGGCTCCGCGCCGATGGCCCGTCCTCCGCCCGACGTCCTCCGCAGCGCGGCGCTGCTGATCCTCCTCGCCGCCTGCTCGGCCATCCTGTGGGGGCTGTGGCTGCTCCACTCGCACGACTCGATCGTGAGCGGCGCGCTGCTCATCGCCATCGGCTTCGCCGCCTCGGCCGCCGCGCTGCTCATCGTCCTCGGCCGCCTGTCCGAGGCGCTCGAGAAGGCGCGGGCCGCCGAGGTCGAGCGGGGCGCCGCCTGCACCAGGCTGCAGGCGATCATCGACTCCATGGCCGACGGGGTGATCTTCGTGGACGCCCAGGACCGGGTGGCGCTGGTGAACCGGGCCGGGCGGGGGCTGCGCAACCTGAAGGAGGGGCCGGGGCGGCCGGTGAAGGAGTGCCACCCCACCGCCACCCACGGCATGCTCGACCGGGTGCTCTCGTGGTTCCGAGAGGGAAACGACACCGGGCCCGCCCACTCCATCATCAAGGAGAAGGAGGGACGGTTCGAGACCACCTACGCCCCGGTCCGCGCGCCCGGCGGCGCGTACCTCGGGGTGGTGATGGTGATCCGCGACATCGCCGAGCGGCGCAGCCTCGAGCGCCGGCTGCTCGACGCGGAGCGGCTGGCGGCGGTCGGCCAGATGTCGGCCCAGGTGGCGCACGAGCTGCGCAACCCGCTCAACGTCATCGACGGCGCGGCGCAGTACCTGCGGCGCGTGCTCCCCGGCTCGGCGGAGGTGGAGGAGTACGGCGCCCTCATCGCGGACGAGGTGCAGCGGGTGAACCGCTTCGTGGGCGACCTGCTGCACGTGGCGCGACCGGCCAACCCGAGCTTCGCGCCCTCGGCGGTGAACCGGCTGGCGGCCGAGGCGGCCCGCAGGGCGGCGCTGGCGCGTGGCCTCGAGGCGGAGGCGGTGCGGCTCGAGCTGGCGAAGGGGCTGCCCCCGCTCGACCTCGACGCGCCCATGGTCCTGGAGGCGCTGGTGAACCTGCTCGCGAACGCCTTCGAGGCGGGAGGCGCGCAGGCGCCCGAGCTGGAGAGCCGCTTCGAGGGCTCGGGCGGCGAGGGCGAGGTGGTGCTGGAGGTGCGCGACCGCGGCGGCGGCATCGCGCCCGAGCAGCTCGAGGAGGTGACCCGCCCGTTCGTGACCACCAAGGCCCGGGGCACCGGGCTCGGGCTGGTCGTGGTGACGCGGGCGGCGGAGCAGCACCGCGCCCGCTTCGCCCTCGCGCCCCGGCCCGGGGGCGGGACGGTGGCCACGCTCCGCTTCCCGGTCCGGACCGTCCGGCCGGAGGCGGGGACGGCGGAGGTGGCGGGGTGAGCTGCGAGCCGCTCGTCCTCGTCGTCGACGACGATCCGGGCACGCGCAAGGTGGCGCGGGCCAACCTCTCCCTCGAGGGCTTCGAGGTCCTCGCGGCCTCCTCCGGCGCCGAGGCGCTCGCCCGGCTCGCCGAGGCGGACCCGCTGGCGATGGTCTCCGACCTCAAGATGCCGGACCTCGACGGCATCGCCCTCATGGAGCGGGTGCACGCGCTCCGGCCGCAGCTCCCGGTGGTCCTGGTCACCGCCCACGCCACCGTCGAGACGGCGGTGCAGGCCATGCGCAAGGGGGCGCTCCATTACCTCACCAAGCCCATCCGCTACGACGAGCTGGCGCTGGTGCTGCGGCACGCCGTGGCGGCCGAGCGGGCCCGGCGCGACGTGCTCGCGCTGCGCGGGGAGCTGGAGCGCGCGGCCGGCTTCGACGTGCTGGTCGGCGACTCGCCCCAGATGCAGCAGGTGCTGGCGCTGGTGGAGCAGGTGGCGCCCGCCGCGGCGACCGTGCTCCTGCGGGGGGAGACCGGCACCGGGAAGGAGCTGGTCGCCCGAGCGCTGCACCGGCGCTCTCCGCGCCGCGACCGCCCCTTCGTGGCGCTCAACTGCTCGGCGGTGCCGCAGGGCCTCATGGAGAGCGAGCTCTTCGGGCACGAGAAGGGGGCCTTCACCGGAGCCGTCGCGCGCCGCGTCGGGCGCTTCGAGCAGGCGGACGGCTCGACCCTGTTCCTGGACGAGGTGGGCGAGCTCGACCTCCCGGTGCAGGCCAAGCTGCTGCGGGTGCTGCAGGAGCGCGAGCTCACCCGCGTCGGCTCCACCGCGCCGGTGCGGGTGGACGTGCGGATCGTCGCCGCCACCAACCGCGACCTCGAGCGGCTGGTGAGGGAGGGAGGCTTCCGCGAGGACCTCTACTACCGGCTCAACGTCATCCCCATTCACCTGCCGCCCCTGCGCGAGCGGCCCGGCGACGTCCCCGCGCTCATGGGCCACTTCCTCGGCGAGTTCGCCCGCCGCTACGGCCGGGCGCCGGACCCGGCGCCCCCCGAGCTGCTGGCGGCGGGCTGCGCCTGGCGCTGGCCCGGCAACGTCCGCGAGCTCCGAAACCTGTGCGAGCGGGCGGTGGTGATGGGCTGGGGCGCGGTCGCGCCCATGCTGGGCGGCGCCCCGCCGAGCGCTCCCGCGACGGCGCCGCTCGCGGACCTCGACCTGCCGCTGCTCGAGGCGCGGCAGAGGCTGGTCGAGCGGTTCGAGCGCGAGTACCTCTCCCGCCTGCTCGAGCGCCACCGCGGCCGCGTGGGCGAGGTGGCCCGCGCGGCCGGCATCGCCGAGCGGAACCTGTACGAGAAGCTGAAACAGTACGGGATGAGCCGCGAAGACTACCGGTGAACGGCCGCCGGATCGGATGCAGGCATCCGATCTCCCCGGACGCCGGCATCCGATCGCGCCCGTCCCGGAAGAGCGCTCCCGTGAGATTGCGGCAGCTTGCCGCGCCGGCGCGGTTGGCCTCCCTCTTGCTGTTCGCAAGGGCGTCCGGCGCCGGAGCGCGCCGGACAGGAGCTCCTCATGTCGTTCGGCCTCTCCGCGTTCACAGCCCCCGCCCTGCTCGCCACCGCCGCGCTCGGCCTCGCCGCGGGGGTGGGCGGCTACGCCTTCGTCTACGCCAAGGGCTACTCCTACCTGACCGACGATCCCGCCGCCTGCGCCAACTGCCACGTGATGCGGGGCTACTACGACACCTGGGCTCAGTCGCCGCACCACGCCGCCGCCGGGTGCAACGACTGCCACACGCCGGCCGGCAAGCTGGCGAAGTACCTGGTCAAGGCCGAGAACGGCTTCCACCACTCGCTGGCCTTCACGCTCGGCGACTTTCCGGACCAGGTCCGGGCGCGTTCCTCGAGCCGCGAGGTGGTGAACGCCCAGTGCAAGCACTGCCACGCCGAGATCACCCGCGACATGACCGACTTCGGCAGGGACGGGCCCCTCGACTGCGTCCGCTGCCACGAATCGGTGGGCCACCTCCGGTAGCCCACGGGAGAACCGACCAATGACCGAGATCAACCCGAAGTCCACCTCGCGCCCGGCCCTGCTGGTCGCGCTCGCCGCCGCCTTCGCCGTCATCGCCGTGCTGGTGGTGGCGCTGGTGGCCAACATCGCCGAGCACAAGCGCGAGGCCAAGGTCCCCACCGTGCGCGTGGTGGAGCTCACCGAGGAGACCGACGACCCGGCCCTCTGGGGCAAGGACTTCCCGCTCGAGTACGACCAGTACAAGAAGACCGCCGAGATGACCCCCACCCGCTACGGCGGCAGCGAGGCGGTCCCGCGCATCCCCACCACCGACGATCCGCGCGAGAAGGTGTCGCGCTCCAAGATCGACGCCGACCCCCGGCTCAAGATCATGTGGGCCGGCTACGCCTTCGCCGCCGACTTCCGCGAGCGGCGCGGCCACATGTACGTGCTCGAGGATCAGACCTACACGAAGCGCCAGCAGGTGGTGAAGCAGCCCGGCACCTGCATGCAGTGCCACGCCACCACCTGGACCGCCTACCGCAAGCTCGGCGACGGCGACCTCGTCAAGGGCTTCGAGAAGATGAACCAGATGCCCTACTCCGAGGCGCGCAAGCTGGTCCGGCACCCGGTGGCCTGCATCGACTGCCACGAGCCCAAGACCATGGCGCTGCGGGTCACCAAGCCCGGCTTCCTGGAGGGCATCCGGGCGCTCAAGGCGTCGCAGGGGATCCCGAACTACGACCCCAACACCATGGCCACCCGACAGGAGATGCGCGCCTTCGTCTGCGGCCAGTGCCACGTCGAGTACTACTTCAAGGGTCCGGAGAAACGGCTCGTCTACCCGTGGTCCAAGGGGCTCAAGGTGGACGACATCATGGCCTTCTACGACGAGGTGAAGTTCAAGGACTGGACCCACAAGGAGACCGGCGCTCCGGTGCTCAAGGCCCAGCACCCCGAGTTCGAGATGTGGAACCAGGGCATCCACGCCCGCTCCGGCGTGACCTGCTCCGACTGCCACATGCCGTACATGCGGGTCGGGGGCACCAAGGTGGCCGACCACCACGTACGCAGCCCGCTGCTCAACATCAACCGGGCCTGCCAGCAGTGCCACAAGTGGTCGGACGCCGAGCTCAAGGACCGGGTGGAGACCATCCAGATCCGCTTCCACAAGCTGCGCGACGAGGCGATGGACTCGCTGGTGAGCCTCATCGGCGACATCAAGGCGGCCAAGGACGCCGGCCGGAGCGACGCCCAGCTGGCCACCGCCCGCTACCTGCAGCGGCGCGCCCAGTTCTACCTCGACTTCGTCGAGGCCGAGAACTCGAACGGCTTCCACGCGCCGGACGAGGCGGTCCGGATCCTGGGCGACTCGATCAACTACTCGCGCCAGGGGCAGATCGCGGTCCGCGACCCGAGCTTCAAGCCCACGGTGGCGGTGGTGGACGTCCCGGCCGGTCCGCCCGGGGCGCCCCCCAGCCCGGCCGTTGTGCCCGCGGCGCTCGAGCACTAGCCTCGCCCCCACGGAGGAACCCGCGATGCGACCCCATCCTGCCCTCCCCCTCCTGCTCGCCGCCGGCCTGCTCGCGCCGGGGCGGTCCTCGGCCGCCGCCCCGAGCGGTCACCCCGAGGTGGCGATGCGCGGCGCCGAGACCTGCGCTTCCTGCCACGCCGAGGTCACGCCCGAGGTGACCCGGACCTGGCAGGCGAGCATCCACGGGGTCGATCAGGTGCAGTGCTTCGCCTGCCACGGCTCGACCGGCGCCGACTTCCGCCGCCACCCCGCCCCGGCGCGCTGCCAGGCCTGCCACGCCCGGGAGGTCCAGTCGGTCACGCGGGGCGCGACCGTCCGCGACTGCTTCGCCTGTCACCCCTCGCACGCGCTCTTGCCCGCCCGCGGCAAGAGCCCGCACCCGCGCCTCACCCAGGGAAGGAGCCACCCGTGACCATCTCCCGGCGAGACTTCCTCAAGACCACCGCCGCCGCCTCGGCGCTCGCCGCCCTGGGACGGCCCGGCCTCGCCCAGGCCTCCACCGGCGGTACGCGCTGGGTGAAGAGCGTCTGCCGCTACTGCGGCACCGGCTGCGGGCTCTACGTCGGGGTGGAGGGCGGCAAGGTGACCGCGGTCCGCGGCGACGTCGAGGACCACAACGCCGGGTTCCTGTGCGTGAAGGGGGCCTTGCTCCCGCAGATCCTGGGCGCGAAGGATCGGTGCCTCCACCCCCTCGTCCGCAGGGGCGACCAGCTCGTTCGGGCGAGCTGGGAGGAGGCCATGGGGCTCATCGCCTCCCGGTTCCAGGACGCCATCCAGAAGTTCGGGCCGGACGCGGTCGGCTTCTACGGCTCCGGCCAGGCGCTCACCGAGGAGACCTACGTCGCCAACAAGCTCTTCAAGGCCGGCTACCGCACCAACAACATGGACGGGAACCCGCGCCTCTGCATGGCGAGCGCCACCGCCGGTTACGTCGGCACCTACGGCAAGGACGAGCCGATGGGGTGCTACGAGGACCTCGACCACGCCGACGTCTTCTTCATCACCGGCTCCAACACCGCCGAGTGCCACCCGGTGCTCTTCCGCCGCATCGTCCGGCGCAAGGAGCGGGGCCGCGACGTGAAGGTGATCGTCCTCGATCCGCGGCGCACCCCGACCTCCCGGATCGCCGATCTCCACATCTCCTTCACCCCTGGCACCGACCTCGCCATCTTCAACGCCATGGCGCACGTGCTCTTCGCCGAGGGGCTGGTGGACCGCGACTTCCTCCGGGACCACGTCGCCTTCGGCGAGGGGACCGAGGTGAACCGGGCGCTCGCCGACTACGAGAGGTTCCTCCAGGCCTGGACCCCGGCGGAGGCGGCGCGGATCGCCGGCTGCGGCGCCGAGGAGATCGTGACGGCGGCGCGCTGGTTCGGCGCCCGCGGCCGGCGCGCCACCTCCCTCTGGACCATGGGGCTCAACCAGCGCAGCCGGGGCACCTGGGCCAACCAGCTCGTCCACAACCTGCACCTCGTCACCGGCAAGATCGGCGAGCCCGGCTCGACGCCGCTCTCGCTCACCGGGCAGCCGAACGCCTGCGGCGGCGTCCGCGACGGTGGCGGGCTCTCGCACCTGCTCCCGTACGGACGGCTGGTCGCGAACCCGCAGCACCGCGAGCAGGTGGAGAAGCTCTGGAGCGTGCCGCCGGGCACCCTCTCCCCGAAGCCAGGGCCGGCGGCGGTCGACCTCTTCCGCTCCGTCGAGGAGGGGAAGCTGAAGTGCCTGTACGTCATGTGCACCAACCCGGGCCAGACGCTCCCGAACGTCGATCGCTACCGCAAGGCGATGCGGCGGGAGGGAGCCTTCCTGGTGGTCTCGGACGCCTTCCACCCCACGCGCACCTCCGAGCTCGCCGACGTGGTGCTCCCGGCGGCGCTCTGGGCCGAGAAGGAGGGGGTGTACGGGTGCACGGAGCGGCGCTACCAGCTCCTCGCCCAGGCGGTCGAGCCGGCGGGCGAGGCCCGGCCGGACTTCCAGATCCTCTGCGACCTCGCCCGGCGGACCGGCCAGGGGAAGCTCATCCCCTTCCGCTCGCCCGACGAGGCCTGGGAGGAGATCCTCGCGCTCTGCAAGGGCACCGCCTACGACTTCACCGGCATGACGCGGGCCCGGCTCCGCGAGGCGCACGGGCTGCTCTGGCCCCTGCCCTCCCCAGGCCACCCGGGCACGAAGCGCCGGTACGTGAAGGGCGAGGATCCGCTCGTCCCGGCCGACCACCCCCGGCGGCTCCAGTTCTACGGGCGCCCCGACGGCCGGGCCGTGGTCTGGCTCCGCCCCTACCAGCCGCCCGCCGAGGTGGTCGACGCCGAGTACCCGCTCTGGTTCAACACCGGCCGGGTGCTCGAGCACTGGCACACCGGCACCATGACCCGGAACTGCGCCGAGCTGGCGCAGTCGCGCGCCGAGGCCGTCGCCGAGATCCACCCCGGGGACGCGCAGCGGCTCGGGGTCGCCGAAGGGGACCTCGTCGAGGTCACCTCGCGGCGCGGCGCCCAGCGCTTCCGGGCGACCCTGGTGGACGGCCAGCGCCCGGGATCGGTCTTCACCCACATGCACGACGACCAGCGGCTCTGCAACCGCGTCACCGTGGACGCGGTGGACCCGATCTCGAAGGAGCCCGAGTACAAGATCTGCGCGGTCAAGATGGCGAAGGTCTCGAGCGGGAAGGCCTGACCGTGATCGTGGCCGGCGTCGTCGTCGAGACCGTCGAGGGGGCCGCGGCGCGGGTCGCGGCCCGGCTCGTGGAGGTGCCCGGCGTCGAGATCCAGGGCGGCGACGGCCTGCGCCGCCTGGCGGCGGTGATCAGCGCCGAGGACGCCGCGGCGCTCGACGCCCTCGGGCGGAAGCTGGTCGAGGGCGACGAGGAGATCCTCGGGGTGTTCCCCACCTACGTGGGGAGCGACCCCGAACCGTGAACCGCCCGCGAGCGATCCCTCGCGAGCGCACGGCGGGCGCCGCGCGAGGCGCCGCCAACGCCCTTCGCGGTGGTGCGGGACCTCTCGGAGATCAAGGCCGGGGCGGCGGAGCCGCGAGGGAGGGCGAGGCGGAAGCGAGCTGGTCGAGGAAGCTCGTGCCCACCTGCGCCGGGACCCCGAAGAACCCGGCGCAGGTGGCGCCGAGATCGGCGAAGGAGCCGCGCACGCCGAGCGCGCCGCCCCGCCCGCCGGCGTGGACCAGGAGCGGCACGTGCTCGCGGGTGTGGTCGGTGCCAGCGTGCGTCGGATCGCAGCCGTGGTCGGCGGTGATCGCCAGCACGTCCCCGGGACGCAGCCGCGCCAGGAGGCGCGGGAGGGCGCGGTCGAGCTCCTCCAGCGCCCGGGCGTAGCCCTTCACGTCGCGGCGGTGGCCGTAGAGCATGTCGAAGTCCACCAGGTTCACGAAGAGCAGCCCGCGCTCGAGCTCGCCGAGCAGCGCCTCGGCGCGCGCCAGCCCGTCGGCGTTGCCGGCGGTGTGGACCTCCCGTGAGATGCCCCTGCGATCGTAGATGTCCGGGATCTTGCCCACCCCGACCACCGGGACCCCGGCGGCCGCGAGCGCCTCGAGCACGGTGGGCGCCGGGGCGGCGAGCGAGAAGTCCTTGCGGTCGTAGGTGCGGGTGTAGGCGCCGGGCGACCCGACGAACGGGCGGGCGATCACGCGCGCCACGCGGTAGGAATCGAGCCGCCGGCGCGCGATCTCGCACCAGCGGTAGAGCGTCTCGAGCGGCACGGTGCCGGTGTGCGCCGCCACCTGGAAGACCGAGTCGGCCGAGGTGTAGACGATGGGCTTCCCGGTGCGCTGGTGCTCCGCGCCGAGCCGCTGGATGATCTCGGTGCCGCTCGCCACCTCGTTGCCGAGCACCCCCGGCGCCCCGGTCTCGGCCAGCCAGGGCCCGAGGATCTCGGGCGGGAACCCGCGGGGAAAGAGCGCCAGCGGCTCCTTCAGCACGACCCCCATCATCTCCCAGTGGCCGGTGGTGGTGTCCTTGCCGGGCGACCGCTCCGCCATCCTCCCGTGGAAGCCCGCCGGCGCCGGGTCGGGCGGCACGCCCACCACCGGCAGCACGTTGCCGAGCCCGAGCCGACCGAGGTTCGGCAGCGCGAGCCCGCCGACCGCCGCGGCGACGTGGCCGATGGTGTTCGAGCCGGCGTCGCCGTAGAGGGCTGCGTCCGGGAGCGCGCCGCACCCGGCGCTGTCGGCCACGAGGATGACGAAGCGGCGCTGGTCCATGCCCCGATCATAAGCCGGCGGGCGCCCGCGGCGCGACCGAACCGGCGCCCGAAGCGCGATCCGCCCTCTCGATCAGAAGTCGCCGGCGGTGACGATGGCCACCGAGGCGCTGGCGCCGATCCGGCTCGCCCCGGCCTCCACGAGGGCCCGGGCCTGCGCGGCGGTGCGGATCCCGCCCGAGGCCTTCACGCCCAGGCGATCGCCGACCAGCTCGCGCAGGAGGGCCACGTCCTCGACGGTGGCGCCGCCCGGGCCGTAGCCGGTCGAGGTCTTCACGAAGGCGGCGCCGGCCGCGGCGCAGAGCGCCGACGCGGCCGCCTTCTCGTCCCGGGACAGCGCGGCGGTCTCGAGGATCACCTTGACCGGCACCCCGGTCACCGCCTTGACCACCGCCTCGAGGTCGAGCAGCACGGTCCGGTGATCGCGGGCCCGCAGCGGCGCGAGCCGGAGGACCACGTCCACCTCCCGCGCCCCGAGCGCCACCACCCGGCGCGCCTCGGAGACCCGGGCCGGGGTCTCGCCCTCCCCGCGCGGAAAGTCCACCACCGCGATCGGGAGCACGCCACTCCCCTCGAGCAGGCGCGCCGCCTCCGCCACGTGGCGCTCCCGGACGCAGACCGTGGCGAAGCCGTGCGCGCGCGCCTCGGCGCAGGCGCGGGCGAGGTCCTCGGGCCCGGCGTCCTCGCGCAGCAGGGTGTGGTCGATGAGCGGCGCGAGGTCCCGCGGGGCCCGGATCCGGACCGGGGAGAGGCGCGTGAGGCCGGCGACCGTCATCGGCGGAGCTGGACCGGCACCCGCACGTGCACCATGTCGCCCTCGAACTTCTGGACGGGGGTGCGCGAGACCACGCCCTTGATGCAGGTCCCGAGGTCGGAGACGTTGAGGGGGGCGTCGTCCAGGGTCGGGTAGACGATCTTGCCGTTGGGCTGGACGGTGGCGATCACCAGCGCGGTCGAGGGCACGTCGAAGGAGGGATCGCGCGACAAGGTCGCGGCGACGCAGCCGTCGATGGCTCGCTGGCTGCGGGCGAGCGCGCGCGTGACGGCCGCCTGGTCCGGACGGGGACCGACGGTGTCGGGGACCGGCGGCGGCGGCGCGGC
>JAJXVM010000336.1 GCA_021782135.1 Myxococcales bacterium
GGCACGCCGCGCTGCTCGCCGGCGCCGCCCGGGCGGAGCGGCTGCGGCGCGAGTGGCGGGAGCGGCTCGACGAGGACTGGTGGCGCAACCCCCGCGCCGCCGAGGCGATGGCGGGACTGCTCGTCGGCGGCGGCGAGATCGGCGGCGAAGACGCGCCCGCCGCCGCGATCGGGGCGGCGCGCCTGGTCGAGCTGCTCGGGTAGGCGCGGCGCGCGGCTCGAGCGGGCGTCGCTCCCGCGGTGCGCCGCGAAGAGGACGGCGGGGCGGACCTGGTTCGGTCCGCCCCGCCGCGGCGCTGCTCCCCGACGGTCGCGCGGCTACAGCGCGGCGCGGAAGATCTCCACCACCTCCTTGTGGGTGGCGTTGCGCGGGTTGGTGAAGCGGCAGGCGTCCTTCATGGCGTTCTCGGCCATCACCGGGAGGTCGCCCTCCTTCACCCCCAGGCCGGCGAGGCCGGCGGGGATGCCGACGTCCTTCGCGAGCCGGCGGATCGCGCCGACCGCGCGCCCGGCGGCCTCCATCAGCGGGAGCCCGGCCACGTTCTCGCCGAGCGCCGCGGCCACGTCGCGGAAGCGCTCCGGCGCGGCGATGAGGTTGAACTCGCTCACCACCGGCAGCAGGATCGCGTTGCAGACGCCGTGCGGCAGGTTGTAGAAGCCGCCGAGCTGGTGGGCCATGGCGTGGACGTAGCCCAGGCTGGCGTTGTTGAAGGCCATGCCGGCGAGGTACTCCGCGTAGGCCATGGCGTCCCGGGCCTCGAGGTTCTCCCCGTTCGCCACCGCCGGCCGCAGCGAGGCCGCGATGAGCTTCATCGCCTGCAGCGCGCAGGCGTCGGTCACCGGGGTGGCGATGGTGGAGACGTAGGCCTCCACCGCGTGGGTGAGCGCGTCCATGCCGGTGGCGGCGGTGAGCGCGGGCGGCATGGCCACCATGAGCAGCGGGTCGTTGACGGCCACGCTGGGGGTGCAGCGCCAGTCCACGATCGCCATCTTCACGTGGGTGCTGGTGTTGGTGATGATGCAGAAGCGCGTCATCTCGCTGGCGGTGCCGGCGGTGGTGTTCACCGCCAGGAACGGCGGCATGGGCTTCTTCGCCTTGTCCACGCCCTCGAAGTCGCGGATGTCCCCGCCGTTGCCGATCACCAGGCCGATGCCCTTGGCGCAGTCGTGCGCGCTGC
Organism: Myxococcales bacterium; assembly: GCA_021782135.1. Lineage (GTDB taxonomy): Bacteria > Myxococcota > Myxococcia > Myxococcales > Anaeromyxobacteraceae > Anaeromyxobacter_B. The sequence goes on from JAJXVM010000336.1 coordinate 1,178, forward strand.
CGCCGCCCAGCGAGACGATGGCGTCGCAGCCGGCCTCGCGGTAGGCGCGCACGCCGTCGTGGACGTTCTTGTCGGTGGGGTTGGGCTCGGCGCCGTCGAAGAGCGCCGACTTCAGGCCGGCCTCCTCGAGCTGCCGCTGGACCTTGGCGGCGACGCCGAGCTGGGAGAGGCCGCGGTCGGTGACCACCAGCGGCAGGGAAGCGCCGAGCGCCTTCGCCTGGTCACCGAGCCGCTTCGCGGCGCCGATGCCCATCAAGGTGACCGGGGGGATGAAGAAGCCGTAGACCTGATCTGCGCGTGCCATGGATACACTCCGGGTGTTGCGGTGGGACTGGGACGGCGGGGGGACGAGAAGGTGGCCTAGAAGAAGCCCAGGGCCTTGGGCGAGTAGCTGACGAGCAGGTTCTTCGTCTGCTGGTAGTGGTCGAGCATCATCCGGTGGGTCTCGCGGCCGATGCCCGACTGCTTGTAGCCGCCGAAGGCCGCGTGGGCCGGGTAGAGGTGGTAGCAGTTGGTCCAGACGCGGCCGGCGTGGATGCCGCGGCCCATGCGGTAGGCGGTGTTGCCGTCGCGGGTCCAGACGCCGGCGCCCAGGCCGTAGAGGGTGTCGTTGGCGATGGCGAGCGCCTCGGCCTCGTCGCGGAAGGTGGTGACCGCCAGCACCGGGCCGAAGATCTCCTCCTGGAAGATCCGCATCCGGTTGTTGCCCTGGAACACGGTGGGCTGCACGTAGTACCCGCCGGCGAGCTCGCCGCCGAGCTTCGCCTGTCCGCCGCCGGTGAGCACCTTGGCCCCCTCCTTCCGGCCGATCTCGAGGTAGGAGAGGATCTTCTCGAGCTGCTCGCCCGAGGCCTGGGCGCCGATCATGGTCTCGGTGTCGAGCGGGTGGCCCTGCTTCACCTTCGCGACCCGCGCCAGCGCCTTCTCCAGGAAGCGCTCGTAGACCGACTCCTGCACCAGCGCGCGCGACGGGCAGGTGCAGACCTCGCCCTGGTTGAGGGCGAACATGGCGAAGCCCTCGAGCGCCTTGTCGAGGAACTCGTCGTCCCGGTCCATGACGTCGGCGAAGAAGACGTTGGGCGACTTGCCGCCGAGCTCCAGCGTGACCGGGATGAGGTTCTGCGCGGCGTACTGCATGATGAGCCGGCCGGTGCCGGTCTCCCCGGTGAAGGCGATCTTGGCGATGCGCTTCGAGGAGGCGAGCGGCTTGCCGGCCTCGAGCCCGAAGCCGTTCACCACGTTGAGGACGCCCGGCGGGAGCAGGTCCTGCACCAGCTCCATCCAGACCAGGATCGAGGCCGGGGTCTGCTCGGCCGGCTTCAGCACCACGCAGTTGCCGGCGGCGAGCGCCGGGGCGAGCTTCCAGGCCGCCATGAGCAGCGGGAAGTTCCAGGGGATGATCTGGCCCACCACCCCGAGCGGCTCGTGGAAGTGGTAGGCGACGGTGCTGGCGTCGAGCTCCGCCGCGGTGCCCTCCTGGGCGCGGATGCAGGACGCGAAGTAGCGGAAGTGATCGACCGCCAGCGGCAGGTCGGCGGCGAGCGTCTCGCGGATGGGCTTGCCGTTGTCCCAGGTCTCGGCGAGCGCCAGCTCCTCGAGGTGCTGCTCCATCCGGTCGGCGATCCGGTTCAGCACCAGGGCGCGCTCGGCGACGGAGGTCCGCCCCCAGCGCTCCTTGGCCCCGTGGGCGGCGTCGAGCGCCCGCTCGACGTCCTGCTCGTCGGAGCGCGGCACCTCGCAGAAGGGGCGGCCGGTCACCGGCGTGATGTCCTCGAAGTAGCGACCCTTCGCCGGCTGGACCCACTCGCCGCCGATGAAGTTCTGGTACCGGGACTTGAAGGTGATCTCGCTGCCGGCCTCTCCGGGGTTGCGGTAACGCATGCGCTGCTCCTCGCGTGAAGGGGGGTGGGGTTGCTCCCATCTCCTTCAGCAAGGGCCAGGCCAGCGCGCGATCTCGCGAAAGCACGGCGGTTTCCGGCCGGCGCGCCGTCACAGGCGACGTCTCGTCCCCGTGCGAGGCCTGTGACATGTCACGGGGAGCGGCGGTCGCGCGGAGGTGGTCGCGGCAGCCCGCGCCGGGGCCGGGCTCACTCCGCCGCGGACCGCTCCAGCCCGAAGCGGCGGAGCCGCCGGTAGAGCGTCATGCGGGAGACCCCGAGGGTCTTGGCGGCGAGCGCGACGTTCCAGCCGGCGCCCTCGAGGACCCGGAGCAGCTCGGCCCGGGCCGGCTCCTCCGCGGCCGGGGGCGCGCTCCTCGCCGGCGAAGGCGCCGGGGCGCC
>JAJXVM010000050.1 GCA_021782135.1 Myxococcales bacterium
CTGGCGCAACCTCGCCGACGGCTCCCTGGCCGCGGTGCTGGCCGCCTCGGCGCTGGCCCTGACCTGCCTGGCGCCGGATCGGCCCGCCCTCGCCCCGCGCGCGCCGGCGCTGCTCGCCGCGGTGACCATCCTGGCGGTGCTGGCCGCGAACGGGCACGCCTACAACCTCGGGGCCGTCCGGCTGGCGGAGGCGCCGCGCCCGCTCGCCCAGGCGCTCGGGCGCGCCTCGCTCCACCGCGTCTTCACCCCCTTCAGCTTCGACCAGGCGCGGCGTCCCGAGCGCACCGAGCTGGAGGCCGGCTTCGAGTGGGGCCGCGGCACCCTGGAGGCCTGCTGGAACGTGCCCGCGCACGTCGGCAACCTGAGCCTGTACGCGGCGCTCCCGGCGGGGCGGCTGCAGCGGCTGCGCGACGCGGTGCCCACCCCCCAGCTCGCCCGCATGGCCGGGCGCTGGGGCGTGGAGGCGCTGGTGGTGCCGGCCGACCCCGGGCTGGCGGCGCGCGCGGGCGTGATCTCCCCGCCGCTCCAGGTGCTCGGCGCGGACGAGAGCCTCCCCGCCTACCTGGTCGCCCTGCCGCACCTCCCCCGGGCGCGCCTCGCGGCGGAGCTGGTGAGCGCGGACCCGGCGGGCGCCTTCGATCTCGTCCGGCGAGCCGGACCGGGCGAGCGCCGCACCGTGCTCGAGGGGCCGATCCCGGCCGGCTACCGGCCGCCGCGCGGGACGGTCTCCGTCGTCCGCGACGAGCCGGAGCGGGTGGAGCTCGCCTCCGAGAGCGACGGGCCCGCGCTGGTGCTGCTCGAGGATCAGCACGCGCCGGGCTGGTCCGCGCGCGTGGACGGGGTCCGGGCCGAGATCCTCCACGCCGACTGGCTCGGGCGCGCGGTCTGGGTGGGCGCCGGCCGCCACGCGGTCTCCTTCGAGTACCGCACGCCGGGGCTTCGGCTGGGCCTGGCGATCGCGGCGGCGACCTTCCTCGCGCTCGGCGCGGCCGCCCTGGCCAGAGGCCGCCGCGCCCCCGCCGAGTCGCGGCTGGGCTAAAGGCTACCGACCAGGTCGGTGGAGTTGCTCGACCGGGTGGCGGCGCCGTAGCCCGAGGAGCCCTGGACGTGCGTGAGCACCGACTCGACGGCGGCGTTCACCTGGTTGCCGCCCTGGGTGACGGCGAACTTCGGGTTGATGCACTCGGACCGCAGGATGATGGTCTCGTTGTTGTCGCGCCAGGGTTGGTCCGCGATCCCGAGGGGCCGTTCGTCGTCGTCGTCCCGGACGCTCACCCAGAAGTCGGGCTGGCCGTCGCCGTCGATGTCGGCGCCCGGGTCGAGGTGGACGCCGTCGCTGTACCCGAGCGTCTGCCTCGGGACGGTGCACCCCAGGGTCACGAGCCCGGTGCAGGCGCTCAGGTCCGGGTGGGGGTCCGCGAACTGCCGGCCGCTGCCGACCGGGAGCGTGTAGTCGTAGCGGTACTTGTTCACGGGATCGAGGTAGAAGTTCCAGTTCTGCGACTTGGTGTAGGTCGAGCCGTAGAAGCGGCGGCCGTACTGGAGGCCGGCCTCGGCGCAGGCGAGCCCACGGTCCTTCACCCCCGCCATGGCCGCGCTCACCCGGTCGGTGCCCGCGATCTTCACCAGCGCCACGCCGAGCACCGTGAGCGCGAAGATGATGGCCAGCGCGAAGACGAAGGCGGCGCCGGTGGCGCGGCCGGGCCGGCGAGGTGCGGGGGCGGGCATCAGAACGCTCCGAGGCTGGTGTTGCGCACCGCCGCCGTCACCTGGTAGGCGCGGCGGACGTAGGGCGAGGCGGGGATGGCGGCGTTGACCGGGAGCGTCACCCCGGGCACGACGGCGTCGGCCTGGCTGGGCTCCACGGCGTGGGTGCTGCGGGCGTAGAGGTTCACCGTGACGTTGCGGAGCAGCGCCACCCGGGTCATCGAGCCCAGGCTGGCGGTGATGCGCGGCCCCTGGTTGGTGCCGAAGTTCCCGAAGGCGGCCTGCGCCTCCGAGTAGAGCGGATCGCTCGGGCCGGGGTCGGCCGTGAGGGGCGCCGGGCAGGCGGCGAAGCCGCCCTGGCCGTCGTCCAGCCCGCAGCCGATCCGCAGGTTCTCCACGCCCTGCGCGATCACCTCGCGCGTGTAGCCGGCCATCGCGGCGGGCGCGGTCGGCTCGGCCAGCGTGAGGCGCACCAGCTGATCCTGCGTGTTCACGTAGTACAGGCGCGACTGGGCGAGGCGCACCGCGGCGCCGGCCCCGAGCTCCTTGGTCTGCTGCGCCGGGAAGACGTTGGTGCTGGTGTCTTCCAGCTGGATGGTGGGCGGGGTGGTGCCGGCGTTGACGGTTCCGACCACCCCCCAGCTCGCGTCGCCGTAGTCCCCGAGCAGCACCGGCTGGTTGGCGGCGAAGGAGCCGGCCAGGGTCCCGTTCACGGTGGTGGTGGCGGTCGAGATCTTCACCGGCTGGGTCGAGTCCACCAGCGTGCCCACCGTCACCGCGCGCGGGCTGCCCTGCCCCGTCACCGCCCCCACCACCAGCAGCGCGTCGGTGTTGGGCTTCACGTCGAGGAACCCGGTCCCGGGGACGCCGGCGTAGATCTGCACCGCCGGGCGCGCCACCGCGGTGCCGGAGACGGCGGTCCAGATGACCCCCGAGCCGACCACGAGCGAGGAGTGGCGGAGGTCCTGCTCCATCCAGCCGAGCGCGGCCCGGGCGGAGCTCTGCACGTCGATCACCGTCTTGCGCAGGAACTGGTCCCGGTCCACCTGGACGAGGGACTGGGTGGCGAGGAGCACGATGATCGCCGAGATGCCGGCCGCGACCGTCACCTCGAGCAGGGTGAAGCCGCGGGGGGAAGGCCGGGGTGAGCGGTTCGGCATGGGCGCCCTCAGTCGGTGTAGAGCAGGTCCGCGGCCACGCACGAGTCGGAGCTGAACCGGGTGGCGGGGGAGCAGCCGGCGCTCGCGGGCTGGCTGAAGTCCGGGCCGGCGCTCCGCTCCACGTACACCGAGACCTGGTAGCAGCCGCCGGCCGCGAGGCAGTTGCCGGCCGCGGAGGAGACCGGATTCACGCGCACCCAGCTCCGGTAGACGGAGCCGGCCGGGCAGCCGAAGCTGGCGCTGTAGCTCCCCACGTTGCCGGTGGACGGAGCCCCGTTCTGGGCGAGGAGCGTCGAGTTCAGGTCCCAGCAGCTGTCGACCATCCAGACGTCGGCGTTGCCCCCGACGCTCACGTTGGAGAAGGAGAGGCGCGGCGTGACCGAGATGCGGTCCACCAGCGCCGAGCGGAAGTAGGTGAGGCTGGTGCGGCGGTGGGCGACCGCCGTGGCCGTGGCGGCGTAGCGCACCACCACCACGAACCCCAGCACGCCGATGATGAGGAGGGTCCCGGCGATCATCACCTCGATGAGGGTGACGCCGCGCGCGGGGCGGCGCCTGCGGGCCGGGGTCATTGCGCCTGCTCCCAGGTCTTGAGGATCGCCGGCGTGAGCCGGTTGAAGGTGGTCTGCGCGGCGGCGCCGCCGGTCAGGGTGCCGGTCGGCTCGCTGATCTTGTGAATGGAGGTGTCGGTGGTGACGACCAGGGTGTCGCCGACCATGAGCGCGCCGCCGAAGGCCTTGGAGCCGTTGCTGGCCACGGTCTGCGTGCCGCCGCGGACCACCCACAGGTTGCCGGGGTCGGCCATGCTGGAGCTGATGTCTCCGGTGAAGGAGCCGAAGGCGGTGTTGAAGACGACGTTGTTGTTGGCCACGCGCGGCATGCCGTAGACCCGCTCGCCCACGCCCAGCTCGATCTGCCAGACCGCCTGCGGCAGGAGGACGCCGTAGAGCAGCGGGTTGCGGGCGGAGGCGAGGTCGATGGGCGCCACGACCCGCGTGCCCATGTCCGGGTAGGCCGGGAGCACGAACAGGTTGCCGTGCTCCGAGGGGGCGATGGCCCAGTCGACGCCCATGGTCCCCACCACCAGCGCGAGCCGGTTCATCAGCATGGAGGAGGTGAAGGTGCCGGACGAGGGCGGCAGGGTGGTGAACCGGCCCTCGCCGATGGGGGTCGTGAGGGGCTGCTGGGCGAGCTGACCGCCCGCGGCCGTGTAGAGCGACTCGGTGATGGCGTCGGCTTGCGGCGGGCCGCTGCCGGTCATCTGCGGCGTGCCGAAGAGCGGGAACGAGCAGTAGCCCCGGCCGGCGCAGCTCTGGCCGGACTTGACCGGCAGGTAGTTGATGTTGCGGCCGTCCCGGGCGGCCAGCTCCCAGAGGTGCCCCTCCATGTCGCCGACGTAGACGCGGTCGGTGGAGCCGTTGGCGTCGAGATCGCCCAGCGCCACGCCGGGCGGGATGCCGTTGTCGATGCCGCTCGCGTCGGAGCTCGCGTAGAGGTGCTCCCACTGCCAGACCTTCTGGCCGGTGATCACGTCCACCGCGAAGACCTCCACGCCGCGGTAGCCGAGCGGCGCGGACGAGGTGTAGTCGGCGGCGCTGGTGGCGGTGAAGGCGAGGTACTGGTAGGCGTCGCCGACCCAGACCTTGGCCACCGAGGTGCTGTAGGTGTAGCCGAGGTTCCGGTAGTCGTACCGGCCGGACTGGAGCTGCAGGATGACCTCTGGATCGGTGGTGTTGTAGTCGGTCGGGATCCAGGTGGTGCCGCCGTTCTGGTCGTCCCAGTCGAACCACTTGATGGCCCAGCTCGACTGCACCGTGGGCTGGAACACCTCGCCGACCGAGAAGATGCCGTTGCCGTCCATGTCGAACTTGGGGGTGTCGTCCACCGGGCCGCGCAGGTCCCACAGCAGCACCGGCTTCAGGGGGTTCGTCACGTCGAGCGCGAACATCTCCGAGCCGCCCGAGGCGGCCGAGGCCACGAGGATGGTGCGCCAGCGCCGCTGGTGATCGGGGAGCTCGCAGCTGGCGCCGCCCGGGGTGCAGGCGCTCCAGTCGATGACGCCGTCGTTGTTCTTGTCGTAGGGGAAGTCGCCGAAGGCGTCGAAGACGTTCACCGAGCCGTCCACCAGGGCGAAGTTGGTGGCGATGTTCCCGACCTGCCCCGGCGGCAGGAAGGCCCACAGCTCCTGCCCGGGCACGGCGCCGGCCGGCAGCGAGTAGCCCTCGAAGCTCCAGGCTCCGTTGCCGCCCGACCCCACGTAGAAGGCGTGCAGCATGCCGTCGTGCCCGGCGGCGTACGCCACCACCGGCCGGGTGTCGAAGGGGGGATCGGTCACGTAGGGGCTCGGGCCGACCACCGCCGGGCTGGAGTGGTCGATGCCGCCCAGCACCGCCCGGTTCGTCTGCTTCTTCGCGCAGACCACGCCGACCTGGGCGCAGTCGCACTGCGAGTCGGCGGGCGTGAAGACCGGGGTCCCGGTGATCGCCGGGGTGTGCGCCGAGCAGAAGCCCCGCGCCTGCTGCACCATCATCCCGTAGGTCTGGGAGATGGGGCCGCTGGCGTTCGTCCCCTCCAGCGCGAGCGCGGCGGAGGTGTAGCCGGCCGAGTTGGTCGCGGCGAGCGCCTCGGAGAGGTAGCAGAGGCCGTTCGTGTCCTTGAGGCAGGTCGAGCCGCTGGTCTGGGTGTAGTCGAAGGAGACCTTCTTCCAGCCGAGGTTGGCCGAGCCGCCCACCACGGTGAAGATGTTGCGGCTGCCCGGCAGCGGCATGACCGAGGTCGCGCCGGTGGCGCCGGCGTCCCAGTCGGCGTTCTGCGAGAAGTTCTGCGAGGCGGCCGAGACGTTGGCGAGATCGTACTCGTAGAGGTGGCCGGGCGTGAACGGGAACTGCCAGAGCTGCGGCTGGGCCGGGTTGTAGACGGTGATGTCGGCGGTGTCGGGCAGGAACTCCTGCAGGTAGGTGCCCTGGTACACCTTGGCCGTGCTGTTCGGGAGCGGGTTCAGGTATCCCACCGGCTCGGACCGCGCCAGCTCCGGCGGCTGGAGCGGGACCAGCTTGCCGAAGATGGTGTTCATGACGAGCCGCTCGCCCCAGTAGCCCTGCCCCTGGGTGGTGGTGTTGTCGAACTTGTGGCCGGCCACGTAGAGGATGAGCCCCTCCGACGTGTTGTTGTCCTTCTTGCGGGCCGAGGCGACCGTGTAGGACTGGTACTGGAGCACCTGGGTGACGCCCTGGAGGAAGCTGCTCCCGGGGTTGAGCGCGAACGACTTGTACGAGCCCTGACCGCCGTCGTAGAGGAAGTTGCCGGTCTGCGCGTAGGGCTGGTTCGCGCCGCCGTACACCAGGCAGGCGTTGCCGTTCCCGAGGAAGAAGCTGCCGGGCGGGAGCAGGTCGTCGTTGCAGTCCTCGGCGGTGGCGATGTTGCTCGTGCCCTGGGTCACCCCGGCGGTGGTCTGGTAGAGCGCGTTCTCGACCGCCTGGATGGTGTTGTACTCGACGAAGATGTTGTTGCCGTTGTCGAGGAAGTCGGTGAGGTTCGGCAGGTCGGTCGCGACCGGGCTCACGCAGACCCCGGAGTTGGTGGTGCCGCAGTCGCCGCCCCAGAACAGCCCGTAGGTCTGCCCGTTCACCGTCCCGTTCAGCATGCCGTTGGGATAGCCGGGCGACTGGTCGAGCAGGATCTGGGCGCCGGTGTAGGTGTTGGTGTCGGGGTAGTAGTCGTAGACCACGCCCGAGGTGAAGCCGGACGGGCTGTAGATGCCCTCGCAGGTCTTGAGGCCGCAGTTGCTGGTGCAGGTGGAGGGCGAGCAGAGCCCGGCGTTGGTGAGCACGTCGCCGAGGAAGGAGCTCTGCGTCCCGCCGATGAGCGCGATCGGCGGCGGCTTCTGCGTGAGCGCGCTCACCACCGAGGCCTGGAACGCGGAGTGGGCGCTGTGGATGTTCACCCAGGTGGCGGAGGACGGCCCGGCGGCGTGGTACTGCCGCACCTCGGGCATGCTGTTCAGCATGTTGAGGAACGCCGCCCGGTCGGTGGAGTCCACCACCCAGGCGCCGCCCAGGTACTTCACCACCGAGCTGCTCTGGTCGATGGGGTGGGTGCTGCTGGCGCGCGCCGGGCCGGTGCTGGTGTAGGCGATGTTCCAGACCGAGAACGGCGCCACCTCGTTCCCGCCCGCGTCGAGGAGCGCCACCGGCTGCCCGCCCATGGCGACCGCCCGCTGCACCGCGAAGTCGCACCCGTCGTTGTCGTTGAAGCTCGGGCTGTACTTCGGGAGGTCGTTGGTCATCGTGTTGCAGCGGTACTGGGACAGCTTGTTCGGCTCGACGATCCAGTAGAGGGTGATGGGCTTGATCCCGGCCTTGATGCGGGCGGCGTTGTTGTAGAGCACCAAGTAGGCGAGCCCGTAGCTCCCGACCACGCCCGAGTCGGACTGGTACTCCACCGACGCCGGGATGATGAGCGACCCGGCGTTGAAGCTCTTCATGGTGGCGGAGGCCGCCGCCGGCCAGGAGAGGACGGCCACGAGGGCGAGCGCGGCGAGCCTGCGGGAGGCGCGCCTGGCGAACGGGTCGTTCCGGTGGTCGGGCATGGTCGGGTTTCCTCTCCCCTCCCCGAAGCAAGGGACATACCCCGGCCGCCGCGCCTCCAACCCCCCGAAAACCGGAAGGTAGGCGCGAGGCGCACCTCCGGCGATCGCGCCAGGAGCCCTGCATCGGTTGCCGATCCTGAAAACGTTGCACAGCGGCGGGAGCGGCGCCCGGCGCGCTCGCGGCGTCCGGTCAGCCGATGCCGAACTTGGCGAGCCGGTACCGCAGCGAGCGGAAGGTGAGCGACAGCAGCTTCGCCGCCTCGGTCTTCACCCCGCCGGTCCGCTCCAGCGCCTGCTCCAGGATGCGCCGCTCGATGGCGTCGAGGTGGCCCTGCAGGTCGAGGCCGGCGTCCGGCAGCGCGGTGGCGGCCGAGGCGCCCGGCGGCAGCGGCTGCGCCCCGCGCACCGCCGCCGGCAGGAGCGCCGCCGGGATCTCGTCCGAGTCCGCCAGCGTGACGGCGCGCTCGAGGATGTTGCCGAGCTCCCGCACGTTGCCGGGGTAGCCGTAGGCGAGCAGCAGCCGCTCGGCCTCGGCGGAGAGCCGCGCGCCCGGGCGCCCCACCTCGGCGGCGAAGCGCGCCAGGAAGTGGCCCAGGAAGAGCGGCAGGTCCTCGCGCCGCTCGCGCAGCGGCGGCATGCGCAGCTGGATCACGTTGAGCCGGTAGTACAGATCCTCGCGGAACCGGCCGGCCGCCACCTCCGCCTCGAGGTCGCGGTTGGTCGCGGCCACCACGCGCGCGCCGAACCCGTAGTCGTTCGCCCCGCCCACCCGCCGCGCCTTGCGCTCCTGCAGCGCCCGCAGCAGCTTCACCTGCATGGCGAGCGGCAGCTCGCCGACCTCGTCGAGGAAGAGCGTGCCCGTGCCGGCCACCTCGAAGAGCCCGGGCTTGGCCTCGGAGGCGCCGGTGAAGCTGCCCTTCTGGTGCCCGAAGAGCTCGCTCTCGATGAGCCCCTCGGGGATGGCGCCGCAGTTGATGGCCACGAACGGATCGGCGGCGCGCGGGCCGTGCGAGTGGATGGCGCGCGCCACCACCTCCTTGCCGGTGCCGCTCTCGCCCACGATGAGCACGGTGGTGCGGGTGGGCGCCACCTTCTCCACCAGCTCCCGCACCTCGGCGACGGCCGGCGAGCCGCCCAGGATCTCGCTCCCCCCGCTCTGCTGCCCGACCCGGTGGCGCAGCACCCGGTTCTCCGCCACCAGGGCCCGGTGCTCGAGCGCCTTCTCCACCACCAGCTTGAGCTCGTCCAGCTTGAACGGCTTCTGCAGGTAGTCGTGCGCGCCGAGCTTCATGGCCTGCACGGCGGTGTCGGTGCTGGCGAAGGCGGTGGCCACCACCACCTCCGTGGCGGGCGAGACCGCCTTCACCTGCTCCAGCACGTCGATGCCCGACTCGCGCCCGAGCCGGAGATCGGTGATGACCAGATCGACGTCCCCGGCCCCGACGCGCAGCACCGCCGAGCCGACGTCGGCCACCGTGGAGACCTCGTGCCCCTGCTTGCGGAGCAGGATCTCCAGGAACTCGCGCATCGAGCGCTCGTCGTCGACGACCAGGATGGCGGCCATGCGGTCCTACTCTACCCCGGGAGCAGCGGCTCCGGCCCCTCCCGCGGCAGCCGGACGGTGAAGACCGCCCCGCCCTCGCCGGACTGCACCGAGACCGTGCCGCCGTGGGCGTCCACGATCCGGTGGACGGTGGCGAGCCCCAGGCCGGTGCCGGCCGGCCGGGTGGTGAAGAAGGGGGTGAAGATGCGGGCCAGGTTCTCGGGCGAGATGCCCGGCCCGTCGTCCGCCACCGCCAGGACCGCTCCCTCTCCGTCGGGCTCGCAGCGCACCTCCACGGCGCCCGCCGCCCCCGCGGGCGCGCCCTCCCGGCCGGTGACGGCCTGGGCGGCGTTGAGCAGCAGGTTCCAGACCACCTGCCGGACCTGGTCGGGATCGCAGCTCACGCGCACCGGCGCGAGGCGCCGGCGGACCTCCACCCGCGCGGCCGCCGGGTCGTTGGCGAAGACCTCGAGGGTCTCCTCGACCAGCCGGCAGAGCTCGGTCGCCTCGCGCCTCGGCGGCGAGGGCCGGCTGAAGGCGAGGAAGCGGGACACCAGCTGATCGAGCCGGCCGGCCTCGCGCAGCACGATCTCGAGCAGCCGCGCCTCCTCTCCCTGGAGCGCCCCGCTCGCACCGAGCAGCTCGATCGAGCCCATCATCGAGGCGAGCGGGTTGCGCAGCTCGTGCGCCAGCCCGGCGGCCACCTTGCCGAGGTCGGCGAGCCGCTCGCTGCGGTGCACCCGGGCCTCCATGGCCCGCAGGCGGGTGAGGTCCTGGAAGATCACCGCCCGGCCCATCACCTCGCCCTCGCGCCCCTGCAACGGGAAGATGGTGTAGCCGAGCCGCAGCGTCTCGCCGGCGGGCGTGAGGTAGTCGGTCTCGTCCCGCCCGTGCGCCTCCTGGAAGGCGCCGAACCAGCGCCCCGCCTCCCCGCCCCGGACCTCCTCGAAGGAGCGGCCGATCATCTGCTCCCCGGCGCGGTTCAGGAAGGTGACCCGCCCCTGGCCGTCGATGGTGAGCAGCCCGCTCGCGACCGACTGCAGGATCGACTCGTGCAGGGCGGTGATGGCGGCGAGGTCTCCCTCCCGCGCGCGCAGCCGCTCGCCGGTGTCGCGCAGCTGCTCGGCCAGGTAGCCGGAGAGCGCGGCGGTGGCGAGGAAGGCGGAGACGTGGACGAAGAGGGTGGCCGGCCCGGGCCGGAGCGCCACCGGCCCGACCCCGAGCACCAGGGTGACGTAGACCGCGCTGGAGAGCAGCGCCGAGGCCACCGCGCCGCGGCGGTAGAGGAGGATCCCGCCGTTGACGATCCCGAGGGAGTAGAGGAAGACGAAGACGCTCTCGGCCCAGCCGGTGAGCGCCACCACGGTGGTGGCGAGCCCCACGTCCACCACGATGTGGAGGTAGGCGAGCGCCGCCAGGCGTCGCCGGGTCCGCAGCGCGAGGGCGAGCCCCAGCGAGACCAGGTAGGTGAAGAGGACCAGCCGGTAGAGGGGCGCGGTGTGCGCCTCGTCCCGCGTGCGCCAGGTGACCAGCGCCGTGCCCCCGAGGAGCACGGTGATGATCACCAGCCGGAAGAGCGTGAGCCAGGCGAGCTTGCGGTAGAGGCCGTCGTCGGCGGCGCGCCCGGGCGGCTGCGCCACGGCTACTTGATGTTGCCGGCGATGCTGAAGATCGGGAGGTACATGGCGACCATGAAGCCGCCCACCATGCCGCCCAGGAAGACCATCATGATGGGCTCGATCATGCTGGTGATGGCCGCCACCGCCACGTCCACCTCGTCGTCGTAGAAGTCGGCGATCTTGTTGAGCATGGCGTCCATGGCGCCGGTCGCCTCGCCGACGCCGATCATCTGCACCACCATGGGCGGAAAGACGCCGGTCTCGGCGAGCGGCCCGGCGATGTTCTTGCCCTCCGAGATCTTGGCGCGGACGTAGAGGATGCCCGACTCGATGGTCCGGTTGCCCGAGGACTTGGCGACGATCTCGAGGCCGTCGAGGATCGGCACGCCCGAGGAGAGCATGGTGCCGAGGGTGCGGGTGAAGCGCGCCACCGCCACCTTGCGGATGAGCGAGCCGAACATCGGCATCTTGAGGGCGAAGGCGTCCCACTGCTTGCGCCCCGACTCGGTCCGCTTCCAGAACTTGAAGGCGAACCAGGCGGCGGTGGGGATGCCGGCGAAGAGGTACCAGTTGTCCCGGAGCCCGTGCGAGAGGTTGATCATGAACTGGGTCGGCGCCGGCATGGTGCCGCCGAAGTCCTTGAACATCTTCTCGAAGGTCGGGGTCACGAACGCGAGCAGCACCACCGTGACGCCCACCGCCACCGAGAGCACCACCGCCGGGTAGACCATGGCGCCCTTCACGCGCCGCTTCAGCTTCTCGTTCTTCTCGATGTAGGCGCCGAGCCGCTGCAGGATGGTGTCCAGGATGCCGCCCACCTCGCCGGCGCGGACCAGCTGCACGAAGAGCTCGTCGAAGACCTTGGGGTGGTCGGAGAGGGCGTCGGCGAAGGTGGAGCCAGACTCGACCTTGGCCTTGATGGCGAGGAGCACCTTGCGGAAGGCCGGGTTGTCGGCCTGGGTGCCGATGATCTCGAGCGCCTGCACCAGCGGCAGGCCGGCGTCGATCATCACCGAGAACTGCCGCGTGAAGATGAGGATGTCCTTGGTCTCGACGCCGCCGCCCAGCCCCGGGATGCTGATGTTGATCTCGCGGGGCTTGCGCTTGACCTTGCCGACCTCGAGCCCCATCGCCGCGAGCCGCTGCCGGACGGCCAGCTCGTCGCCGGCCTCCATCTCGCCGGAGCGGTCCTCGCCCGACTTGGTGGTGGCCTTCCAGGTCCAGACCTGCAGGCGCGGAGCCTCGGAGCTCGCCTGCTTCTGGGTTTGCGCTGCGGCCTGGGCCATGGGGATCCCCTCTCTCGGAGCTGCGGGAGCAGTCTAGTGGAACGGGGCCGACCGGTCGAATCCGACGACGGCCCCACCTCCGCCGAGATCAGCGCACCTGCGCGCCCGGCCCGCGCACCGCGCCGCCCCCGCCGGCCGCGAGGATGCCCCGCAGCTCGTCCGGATCGGACGAGCGCGCGATGGCCTCCTCGGCGGTGACCAGCCGCTTCAGGTAGAGCGCCGCCAGCGCCTGGTTGAAGGTCTGCATGCCGAACTTGGCCTGGCCCACCTGCATCTGCGAGTAGACCTGGTGCACCTTGTCCTCGCGGATGAGGTTGCGGATGGCGGGGTTCGGGACGAGCACCTCCGCCGCCATGCAGCGGCCGGAGCCGGTGGCCCTGGGGAGCAGGTTCTGCGACATGATCCCCTCGAGCACGAAGGAGAGCTGCGCGCGCACCTGGGGCTGCTGGTAGGGCGGAAAGACGTCGAGGATGCGGTTGATGGTCTGCACCGCGCTGTTGGTGTGCAGGGTGGCGAAGGCGAGGTGGCCGGTCTCGGAGATCACCAGCGCCGCCTCGATGGTCTCGAGGTCGCGCATCTCGCCGATGAGCACCACGTCCGGATCCTGGCGCAGGATGTACTTGAGCGCCTTCTTGAAGCTCTGGGTGTCGCTCCCCACCTCGCGCTGGTTCACCACGCAGTTCTTGTGCGGGTGCAGGTACTCGATGGGATCCTCGATGGTGATGATGTGCTCGTGCCGGTCGGTGTTGATCTTGTCGATGATCGACGCGAGCGTGGTGGACTTGCCGGAGCCGGTGGGCCCGGTCACGAGCACCAGCCCGCGCGGCTTCCTCGCCAGCTCGGCCACGATGGGCGGCAGCCCGAGCTCCTGGAAGGTGAGGATCTTGAAGGGGATGGTGCGGAAGGCGCCGGCCACCGCGCCCCGCTGCATGAAGATGTTGGCCCGGAAGCGCGAGAGCGCCTTCACGCCGAAGGAGAGGTCGAGCTCGCTCTCCTCCTCGAACTTGTGCTTCTGCGAGTCGGTGAGGATCGAGTAGCAGAGCTGCTTGGTCTCCACCGGGGTGAGCGGGGGCGTCTTGAGCGGCACCAGCTTGCCGTCGATGCGGAGCTGGGGGGGCGAGCCGGTGGTGATGTGGAGGTCGGAGGCGCCCTTCTCGACCATCGCCTTCAGGAGCTGGTGCAGGTTGGCCATGGATCTCCCTAGAACTTGTCGGGGGCGGTGTTGCCCTCGGCCTCGGCGATGGTGGTGACGCCCAGCTTCACCTTGTTGAGGGCGCTCATGCGCAGGGTGCGGAAGCCGAGCCGGATCGCCTCCTGCTTCAGCTCGGCGGCCGAGGCGCCGTTGATGACCAGCTCCTTGAGGCCGTCCCACATCGGCATGACCTCGTAGACGGCGACGCGCCCCTTGTAGCCGCGGTCGTTGCAGGCCTTGCAGCCGCCCGGCTCGTACGCCTGGAAGGTGCCGATCTCCTCGGGCGCGAAGCCGGCCGAGAGCAGCGCCGCGTCCTCCACCTTCGCCGGCTTCTTGCACTCCTGGCAGAGCCGGCGGCAGAGCCGCTGCGCCACGATGGCGTTCAGCGAGGCGGTCACCAGGAACGGCTCGATGCCCATGTTGAGGAGGCGCGAGACCGTGCCGGGGGCGTCGTTGGTGTGGAGCGTCGAGAGCACGAGGTGGCCGGTGAGGGCCGCCTTCACGCCGATCTCGGCGGTCTCGAAGTCGCGGATCTCGCCGACCATGATGATGTCGGGGTCCTGGCGCAGGAAGCTGCGGAGGGCGGCCGCGAAGTTGAGGCCGATGTCCTCGTGCATCTGCACCTGGTTGATGCCGAAGAAGTTGAACTCGACCGGGTCCTCGGCGGTGCTGATGTTCCAGGAGACCTCGTTCAGCTTGGAGAGCGCCGAGTAGAGGGTGGTGGTCTTGCCCGAGCCGGTGGGGCCGGTGACGAGCACCATCCCGTAGGGCCGGTCGATGGCCTCCATGAAGTCCTTGAGCTGCGGCTCGTCGAAGCCGAGCTTCGTCATGTCGAGCTGCAGGTTGGACTTGTCGAGGAGGCGCATCACCACCTTCTCGCCGAAGAGCGTGGGGCAGACCGAGACGCGGAAGTCCATCTCCTTGCCCTTGCCGAGCTTCAGCTTGATGCGGCCGTCCTGCGGGAGCCGGCGCTCGGAGATGTCGAGCGCGCTCATGATCTTGAGGCGGGAGATGATGGCGTTCCGCAGCTTCATCGGCGGCTTCATCACCTCGTAGAGCACGCCGTCGATGCGGAAGCGGACGCGGAAGTCCTTCTCGTAGGGCTCGATGTGGATGTCGCTCGCGCCCTTCTTGATGGCGTCGAGGAGGATGAGGTTCACCAGCTTGACGACCGGCGCCTCGCCGGCGCTCTTCTGCAGGTCGACGACGTCGCCCTCGCCCTGCTCGCCCTCGACGACCGTCACCCCGCCGTCGTCGAAGTCCTGCATCAGCTCGTCGAAGCTCGGCCCCTTCTCCGAGTAGTACTTCTCGATGGCCTCCTTGATCGCCTGATCGGAGGCGACGACCACCTCGATGTTGTAGCCGGTGAGGAACTTGATGTCGTCGATGGCGTAGATGTTCGACGGATCGCTCATCGCGATGATGAGCGACGACCCGGCGCGGTTCACCGGGATGACGAGGTGCTTGTCGGCGGTCGCCCGCGGGATGAGCTTGATGACCTCGTCGTCGATGTCGAAGTCGGCCAGGCTGATCGCCGGCACCTTGTACTGCTTCGACAGGAAGTTGGTCAGGTCGCGCTCGGCGATGGAGCCGTTCTTCACGAGCAGCGTGCCGAGCCGTCCGCCGGTCTTCTTCGCCTCGTCCTGCGCCTTCTGCAGCTGCTGCAGGGAGATGAGGTTTTCCCGCACCAGCAGCTCGCCGAGCCGTCCGCTCATCGCTTGCCCTTCCGCCTGGGGGCCGAAGTACCCCGGACCTGGGACTCTAGCAGGGGCCCGAACAGGGGGTCAAGGAAGCGATCGGCCGCATCCTCGCGAAAATACAGGCGGAAATACCGGACAAAGCGCGCCTCAGCGGCCGGGGGCCAGCAGGGTCCGGGCGGCGCGGACGTCCTCGGCGATGCGCGCGCGCAGGGCGTCGATCGAGGGAAAGCGCCGCTCCTCGCGCAGGTGGGCCACGAAGGCGAGCCGGAGGGTCGTTCCGTGGAGATCCTGGCCGGGGAAGTCGAAGAGGTGGGCCTCGGCCGCGACCGGCCCCTGGTCCTGGACGGTCGGCTTCACGCCGACGTTGCAGACCCCGTCCCACCAGCGCGCCTCGGTCCCGAGCCGGACCCGGACCGCGTAGACCCCGTTGGCGGGGAGCATGGCCTTCGGGCGCAGGTTGGCGGTGGGGAACCCGAAGCCGCGCCCGCGCCCGGCGCCCCGCTCCACCACCCCGTCCACGTCGTGATCGCGGCCGAGGAGCAGCCCGGCCGCCTCCACGTTCCCCTCGAGGAGGAACTCGCGGATCTTGGTCGAGCTGACGGTGAGCCCCTCGCTCTGCACCGGGGCGACCACGTGGAGGGCGAGCCCCAGGGAGGCGAGCCGCGGCGCCAGCGCCTCCGCCCGGGCGCGGTCGTGGCCGGCGGTGAAGTCGTAGCCGACCACCACCTCCCGCGCCCCGAGCGCCCCGGCGAGGTCGCGCTCGACGAAGTCGCCCGAGGAGGTCCGGGCGTAGTCGAGGTCGAAGGGCTGGACCACCACCGCGTCGAGCCCGGCGGCCTCGAGCAGCTCCAGCTTGCGCGGCAGGGGCGTGAGCAGCGGCGGCGCGAGCTGCGGCCGCAGCACCCGCGCCGGGTGGGGCTCGAAGGTGAGCGCCGCGGCCGGCGCGCCGCGGGCGCCCGCCAGCACCCGCGCCAGGTCGAAGAGCCCCTTGTGGCCGAGGTGCACGCCGTCGAAGTTGCCGATGGCCACGGCGCACCCGGCGACTCGCGCCTCGGCGAGCGAACGGAAGACCTGCATCGCGCGACAGATAACTGCAGGGCGCGGCGCGCGTCAAACCTTGCGCGCTCGAGGGACTTCTCGTCTCCCCCCCTCCCTGACCCTCCCCCGCTCCGCGGGAGAGAGGGGGAGGCGCGCCTAGAGGAACTTCTTCGTGAAGGCCATGGGGAGCAGCGCCCCGAGCGTGGTCTCGACGCGGCTGCCCCGCGCCCCGAGCAGCAGCACCGGCAGCTCCGGCCCGGCGAACTCCGCCAGGGTCTGCAGGCACATGCCGCAGGGCGGGGTCGGCGGCGCGGTGCCGCTCGCGACCGCCACCGCCTCGATCCGCCGCCCGCCGGCGGCCGCCACCGCCGCCACCGCCGA
>JAJXVM010000337.1 GCA_021782135.1 Myxococcales bacterium
CCCCGCCCTCCGCGGCGCCGCTCTCGAGGACCGCCCTCGCGGCCGCGAGCGGCAGGATGGGGACGGCGGCGACCACGTTCACCCAGTGGGCGGCCGCGCCGGTCGCCAGCGCCGCCGGCCAGCGCCAGCGCGCCAGCCGACCCGGGCGGTCCACGGTGACCGCGCTCGCCGCGGCGAGCCCGAGCGAGAGCGCGTAGGGCTGCACCGCCAGCGCGTAGAACGCCCAGCGCGGCGGCGCGCAGAGCAGCAGCACCGCCGCGGAGAGCGCGCCGGCGATGGGCCACGCCGCGCCCGGCAGCGCCAGCCGGGCCGTCAAGAGGAAGGCGCCGAGACCGGCGGCGACGTCGAAGGCGGTCTGGAAGAGGAGGTTCGCGAGCGGATCGCGGAGCGGCGCCGCCAGGAGCGGCACCAGCATCCCGAAGCGCGCCTGGTCCCAGAAGAAGGGCGTCCAGCGCTGCAGGCTGATCAGCGCCGGGACGAGCGAGTCGCCGTCGTGCAGCCGGTGGAACCGCCCCAGCGCGACGAGCGCGCCCAGGCCGGCGCAGAGGAGGACCCAGCGGCCGGCCGGAGCGCGCCCGGGGCGCGTCGACACCTACTTCTTCGCCTCCGCGCGGGCCCGCGCCTCCGCGGCCAGGGCCTTCACCGAGAAGCCCGGGGTCTGGGCGTACTCGTCGGTGGCCACGGTGTGGAACGGCCGGGCGTTGGCGCGCATCTCGGCGAGCTTGTCCTCCGGGATGGAGGAGGCGCCGCGGCGCAGCCAGGGATCGTACTGGTAGGACACCGGCGTGCCGCGCAGCAGCCGCTTGATGTCCCAGACCTGCTGGGAGCGCTCGTAGGTCGGCGGCGAGTGCTCGCCGCTGTCCATGCGGATGGCGTCCTTGGGGCAGGCTTCGACGCAGAAGCCGCAGACCACGCAGCGCAGCTCGTCGATGATGAACTGGGTCGGGTACTTCTCGATGGGGTCGCCGTCGAGCTCGCCGGCCTCGATGTAGATGCACTGCGCCGGACAGGCGGTGGCGCACATGTAGCACGCCACGCAGCGCGGCTTGCCGTCCTCGCGCGGCACGAGCCGGTGCAGCCCGCGATAGCCGGGCGGGTACGGGACCTTCTCCTCCGGATAGGCGAGCGTCGCGTTGAGCGAGAGCTTGCGGCTGCGCGCCAGGATGTCCGGGTTCGTCTCGCGGGTGAAGAAGAAGTTGCGGACGAAGTGACTGGTCAGGATCCGCAGGCCGCGGATGGCCTCGCTGAGGTAGAGCCGCTCCCGCAGCGAGACCGGCTTGTCCTGTGGCAGGTGGTAGGGCATTTCAGTGTCCCGGGTGAGCGTGCGCCGCCGCGTGGGCGTGGGCCTCCGGCTCCGGCACGGTCGCGCCGGTGCCGACGAAGGTCAGGATCGCGAGGGCGATGATCTCGACGATGCCCACGATGGCGAGGAGGTGCAGCGACGGGTCGAAGAGGACGCAGGCCGCCGTGATGAAGACGTTGGCGAGCGCGGTGGGGAGCAGCATCTTCCAGCAGAGCTGCTGGATCTGATCGTAGCGGAAGCGCGGCAGCGTCCAGCGCACCGCCAGCTGGATCCAGCAGAGGATCAGGGTCTTGAGCAGCAGCGTCGCCGCGCACAGGGCCGCGAACGGGATGGGCTGCAGGTGCTCCCGCAGCCAGCCCTCGAAGAAGATCGGGTGCCAGCCGCCGAGGAAGATGGTCGAGACCACGGCCGCGAGCACCACGATCTCGATGAACTCCGAGAGCATCATCATGCCGAACTTCATGCCCGGGTACTCGACGAAGTAGCCGACGATCTCGCTCTCGCCCTCGGGGAGGTCGAACGGGGCGCGCTTGGTCTCCGCGAAGGCGCTCGCGAAGAACACCAGCATGCCGACCGGGTTCAGGATCACGCCCAGCGCCGGGAGGAAGTCCCAGAGGAGCTGCCCCTGGGCGACGACCATCTCCTCCAGCCGCAGCGTCTGGAAGGCCATCATGGCGCCCACCAGCGACAGGCCGAGCGAGACCTCGTAGCCGATCATCTGGCTCGAGGCGCGCACGCCGCCGAGGAGCGCCAGCTTGTTGTTGGAGGCCCAGCCGGCCAGCGCCGTGCCGTACACCGCCAGCGAGGCGATGCCGAAGATGTAGAGCAGGCCGGCGTCGAGGCTCACCACCTGGAGCGACACCCGGTACCCGAAGACCGTCGCCTCCGGGCCCACCGGCACCACCGCGAAGAGCGCGAAGGCCGGCATGAAGGCGATGGCGGGCGCCAGCTCGAAGAGCACGCGGCTGCGCTGCTGCGGCTCGACGTTCTCCTTGGTGATCATCTTGAGCGCGTCGGCCAGCAGGAAGGGGATCCCGCCCAGCGACATCCCGAAGACCTTGATGCGGTTCGGGCCGATGCGGTCCTGCATCATCGCCGACCACTTGCGCTCGCCGATGGTGAGCAGCGCCGCGCCGATCATGAGCCCGACCAGCATGAGCGTGACGAGGTTCGCCACGGCGACGCCGTACTGCGGGGGACCGCCGAGGGCGACCGCCGCCCTCGCGCCCAGCCCACCGACCGCGTAGAAGGCCCAGGAGGCGCAGAACAGGCCGACCAGGATCGCGGCCACCACCATCATCATCCCGAAGAATCGATTCAAGGCGCTCCTCCGTGTCTACCGCGTCTTGACCAGCGACCGGCGCGCGTCTTCGCTCACGTCCCAGGGGGCCCGCTCGCGGTACCCGGGGAGCCGTCCGTCGCACGTGCCGGCCGCCAGCGGCTGCAGGCCGCGCCGCTTTCCGGTCGAGGGGAGGCTGTCCCAGCGGAAGTCGCCCAGGGCGCCCGCCGGCAGCCGCTTCGACAGGTCCTCGAACACCTCGCGCGCCGAACTCCACCGGCGCGAGGCCCCGAGCGCCCCCAGCAACTCGGCGCAGAGCGCCCAGTGCGGGCGGGCCTCGCCGCGGGGCCAGAAGGCGAGCTCGAAGCGCTGCGCCCGCCCCTCGAAGTTGACGAAGGTGCCGTCCGACTCGGACGGCGGCGTGGCCGGGAGCAGGTGGGTGGCCTGGGCGGTGAGCGCGGACTCGTTCACCGCCTGGCAGACGAAGACCTCCAGCCGGGCGAAGGCCTCGGCGGCGCGGGCCTCGTCCACCGGGATCTTGGCCCCGGCCGCCCAGACCGCCTTCACCTTGCCCGCCTCGATGGCGGAGACCAGCTCGGCGAAGGGCTTCACCGCCAGCCCGAAGGCCGCGGCCGCCAGCTCGAGCCCCCTGCGGTTCGGGTTCTCGTCGGCCCTCTTGAGGAGCTGGTCCTCCCAGCCGTCCGGGCGGCCGCCGACGTACACCTCGCCGAGGCCGAGCGTCTCCTTCGCCACCAGCGCCGCCGCGAGCAGATCCTCGAGGGACGCGAGCGGCGACAGCAGGGCCGCGAGCCCCGGCCGGCCCGCGAGCGGGCGCAGCGCGGCGGCCGCCGCCTTCACCGCCTG
>JAJXVM010000338.1 GCA_021782135.1 Myxococcales bacterium
GAGGGCGGCGGGAGGGCGAGCCGCCGCCGGGCGCCCCGCCCCGGCTGCTCGCCCGCGGCGGCGGCCTCGGCCTGGCGCTGGCGCAGGCGGTGGTCGAGCTGCACGGCGGCGCCCTCGAGCTCGAGGGCGATCCGGCCCACCCGGACGCCATCCGCATCGACCTGCCGGACGACGCCCCCCCGCCGGCTCGCGCCCGGCCGCGCGAGGGCACCCGCGCCCGCCTGCTGGTGGTCGAGGACGATCCCGACGCCCGGGCGGCGCTCACCTTCCTGCTCGAGGGGACGTACGACGTGGACTCCGCCGCGGACGGAGAGCAGGCCTTGCTGCAGTGCCGCAGGGACCCGCCGGACCTGGTGCTGATGGACGTCTTCATGCCGCGCATGGACGGGTTCGCGGCCCTGGCGGCGCTGCGCACCGACCCCGCCACGGCCGAGGTCCCGGTCATCCTGGTCTCCGGCCGCGGCGACGACCTCACGCGCGCCGGCAGCCTCGACCTCGGCGCGGTCGACTTCCTCCAGAAGCCGTTCTCGGAGCGCGAGCTGAAGGCCCGCATCGACCGGACGCTCCGCCTCACGCGCCGGCAGCGGCAGCTCCGGGAGCTGGCCCAGACCGACCCGCTCACCGGGCTCCCCAACCGGCGCGCCTTCCGCATGCAGCTCGGCGAGGAGGTGAAGCGCGCGCGCCGCGGCCAGGGGCCCCTCTCCTGCGTGATGATCGACATGGATCACCTGAAGCCGGTGAACGACGCGCTCGGGCACGCGGCCGGGGACCGCGCCATCGCCGCGCTCGCGGCGGCGATCCGCTCCGAGCTGCGCGAGACCGACTTCGGCGCGCGCTACGGCGGCGACGAGTTCGTCGTGCTGCTGCCGCACACCGGCGCCGCGGAGGCCCGGGTGTTCGCCGAGCGCCTGCGCGCGCGGCTCCAGCAGACCGCGCTCGAGCTCGAGGGGCACACCCTCCCGCTGCGCGCGTCGTTCGGGGTCGCCTCGCTGGAGCGGCTCGCCGACGGGGACGGCGACGAGCTGGTGCAGCGAGCGGACGCCGCGCTGTACGAGGCGAAGCGGGCCGGGCGCGGCGGCGTCGCGGTCCGCGAGGCCGAGCGGCCGGGCGAGCAGGCCGGCGCCCTCACCCTCTCCTGAGGCGGGGGCGGCGCCGCGAGGATCAGAGCTTGCTCGCCGCGGCCGCTCCGGCGGGCGAGGCGCCGAGGTCGGCGCCGGCGCGGGCCCGGGCGGCGTAGCGGTTGAGCTTGTTGTAGAGCGTCTTCTCGCTGATCCCGAGGACCTCGGCGGTCCGGGCCTTGTTCCCGCCGTTCCGCTGCAGGGAGGCGAGGATGTACTCCTTCTCGACCTCGCGCAGCGGCAGCCCGAGGGCGACGCGCAGGGTGGCCGCCTCGGCGCGGGAGGGGCGCATGTCCGGCGGCAGGTGCTCCTCGCCGATCACGTCGTGATCCACCAGGATCATCGCCCGCTCGACGGTGTTGCGCAGCTCGCGGATGTTCCCGGGCCAGGCGTAGCCCTGCAGGATCTCCATGGCCTGGGGGGCCACGCCCTGCACGTGCTTGCCGGTCTCGCCGTTGAACTTCTCGATGAAGTGCTGGACGAGGATGGGAACGTCCTCGCGCCGCTCCCGCAGGGGCGGCAGCTGGACGGTGAAGACGTGGAGCCGGAAGTAGAGGTCCTCGCGGAAGCGCCCCTTGCGGATCTCGTCCTTGAGATCGCGGTTGCTCGCGCAGATCACCCGCACGTCCACCTCGACCTCGATCTTGCCGCCGAGCCGCCGGAACTTTCGCTCCTCGAGGACCCGCAGGAACTTCCCCTGCATCTCGAGCGGCAGCTCCCCGATCTCGTCGAGGAAGAGCGTCCCCCCGTGCGCCAGCTCGAAGTTCCCGAGGCGGCGCTGGTCGGCCCCGGTGAAGGCGCCCCGCTCGTAGCCGAACAGCTCCGACTCGATGAGGGTGGCCGGGATGGCCGAGCAGTTCAGGGCCACGAACGGCTTGTCCTTGCGCGGCGAGAGGCTGTGGATGGCGCGCGCCACCACCTCCTTCCCGGTGCCGCTCTCGCCCCCGATGACCACGCTGGCGGTCGAGGGCGAGACCTTCTTCACCAGCTCGAACACCCGCTGCATGCCCGGGCCCGAGCCGATCATGTCGGTGCCGGGGGCGAGCGCGGCCAGGCGGCGCCGCAGCAGCTGCACCTCGCGCTGGGTCTCCTTCTTCTCGAGCGCCCGGTCGAGGACGATGCGGAGCCGGGAGACCTCGAGCGGCTTCTCGATGAACTCGTAGGCCCCTTCCTTGATGGCCTGGACCGCGGTCTGGATGGTGCCGCGGCCGGTGAGCAGCACCACCGGGCAGTCGGGCAGCTCGGCGCGCAGCGCGCGCAGGAGCCAGAGCCCGTCCATGTTCGGCATCACCAGGTCGGTGAGGATCACGTCCGGGTGCCACTCGATGGCGCGCCGGAGCGCCTCGGTGCCGTCCGCGGCGCTCTGGACGTCGTAGCCCCAGCGCTGGGTCAGCTCCGCCAGGGCCTCGCGGCTGTCGGTCTCGTCGTCGACGATGAGGAGCCTGTAGTTCATGCCGTCCTCTCCCCGATCAGGCGCAGCAGCCGCGTCGCGGTCGGCCCCCCGTCCGCGACCTCGAGCTTCCCGCCCAGCGCCTCCGCCCCCGCGCCGACGGCGTCGAGCAGGCCCGGCGTCTCCCCGCCGGCGCTGCGCGACACCTTGAGCGTGGCCTGGCCGTCCGACGCCGCGGCCAGGACCAGGATCTGACCGCCGAGCGGCGCGTTCGCCACCGCCTCCAGCAGCAGCACGAGCACCAGCCGCGCCCCGTGGAGCGGCGCGCAGCGCGCGCGCAGGGGCATGGAGGGCGCCTCGCAACGGAGCTCCACGCCGCGGCGGCGGGCCTCGTGCCGGAAGAGGGTGGCGGCGTCGGGCGCGTAGGCGGAGAGGTCGAGCCACTCGCCCTCGGCCGAGGGATCGGTCACCGCGACGAACCGCCGCATCACCTCGTCCACGCGCCCGATCTGCGCCTTCAACGACGCGAGGTTCTGGGCGCAGGAGTCCGCCAGCCCGGTCCCGCCGCCGGCGACCTTGTCGCCGAGCAGCGCCAGTTGCAGCGCCATGGCGTTGAGCGGGTTTTTGACGTCGTGGGCGACTCCCCCAGCCAATCGGGTCAGCGCCTCGACGTGAAGCCGCTCGAGCGGTGGGACTTCCTCGGCCATAAGCTCCCTGGTAGCTTTTACCGCGTCGCCCCCATCATGCACCGTATTTTTTTCACCCCAAAAGGGGAAAACCTGTGCGGTTTCAGTCACCTGGGCGCCTGGCGGTCGCCGGCTCGCGCGCTGCTGGCTTGCGTCCTGCTGGCCGCTGGGCCGGCGGGCGCCCTCTCCGGCGCCGAAGCCGCCGCCAGCGCGCCCCCCACCCTGCC
>JAJXVM010000339.1 GCA_021782135.1 Myxococcales bacterium
GCGGCCGCGCCCGCGCCCTCCCCGGAGCCGAGGCCCGTGACCGCGCCGGCCCGGGGCGACGCCGACTTCAACCCGGCCGGCGATCCCCGCGAGGCGATGGAGGCGCTCCTCACGCGGATGCTGCAGCTGCGCGCGAGCGACCTGCACCTCACCAGCGGCTGTCGCCCCATGCTCCGGATCGACGGCGACATCACGCCGCTGCAGGACCTCGCGCCGGTCCCCCACGAGCGGCTCAAGGAGATGCTCTGGACCATCGCCCCCGAGCGCAACCGCGAGGAGTGGGAGCGGCGCAAGGACACCGACTTCGCCCACGAGACGCCCGAGGCCCGCTTCCGCGTCAACGTCTTCGCCGACCGGGGCGGCATCGGCTCGGTGATGCGCCAGATCCCCGCCAAGATCCTCTCCGCCGAGGACATGGGGCTCTCGAAGCACATCCTCGACCTCTGCTTCCTCACCAAGGGGCTGGTGCTCGTGACCGGGCCCACCGGCTCGGGCAAGTCCACCACCCTCGCGGCGATGGTGGACTACATCAACCGCAACCGCGAGGACCACATCATCACCATCGAGGATCCCATCGAGTTCGTGCACCCCAACAAGAAGTGCCTCGTGAACCAGCGCGAGGTGGGGGTGCACACCGACGGCTTCAAGAGCGCGCTCCGGGCGGCGCTGCGCGAGGATCCGGACATCGTGCTGGTGGGCGAGATGCGCGACCTCGAGACCATCGCCATCGCCATCGAGACCGCCGAGACCGGCCACCTGGTGTTCGGGACCCTGCACACCAACACCGCCCCCTCCACGGTGGACCGGATCATCGACCAGTTCCCGACCGACCGGCAGGCGCAGATCCGGATGATGCTCTCCGAGTCGCTCAAGGGCGTCGTGTCGCAGACCCTCTGCAAGAAGATCGGCGGCGGCCGGGCCGCGGCCCAGGAGGTGCTGCTCTGCCCCTCCTCGGTCGCGAACCTCATCCGCGAGGGGAAGACCTTCCAGATCCCGAGCATCATGCAGACCGGTCGCGGCCAGGGCATGGTCACGCTCAACGACGCGCTCTTCGACCTGGTGAAGGCCAAGAAGGTGGAGCCGAAGGAGGCCTACATGAAGGCGGTCGCCAAGGCCGAGTTCAAGGGGCTCCTCGAGCGCGGCGGGTTCAAGCTGGAGCTGGCGGGGGCGTAGGACGGACCTCCTCGCGCCGCGCGGCGGCGGCCGCCGGCGTCTCCCCTGTCGCGGTGCCGGCGGATGCGGTAGGTACAGCGGCGATGCCGCCCTCCCCCGCCCCGCTCGCCGCCCGGCTGCCCGCGCCCGGCGCCCCGCCGCTCTCGCAGGACCAGATCCTCGACGCCTTCGTCGCCTGGGTGGGCGAGATCGGGCTCGAGCTCTACCCGGCCCAGGAGGAGGCGATCCTCTCGCTGCTCGAGGGCAACCACCTGGTGCTCTCGACGCCGACCGGCTCGGGCAAGTCGCTCGTCGCCACCTTCCTCCACTTCCTGGCGATGGCGCAGGGGAAGCGCTCCTTCTACACCTGCCCGATCAAGGCGCTCGTCAACGAGAAGTTCTTCGCGCTCTGCCAGGTCTTCGGCCCGGAGAACGTGGGCATGATGACCGGCGACGCGGCCATCAACCGCGACGCGCCCATCGTCTGCTGCACCGCCGAGATCCTGATGAACCTGGCGGTGCGCGAGGCGAAGCCCTCGGCGGACTTCGTGGTCATGGACGAGTTCCACTACTACGCCGACAAGGAGCGCGGCGTGGCCTGGCAGGTGCCGCTGCTGCTGCTCGAGCGGAGCGTCTTCCTGCTCATGAGCGCGACGCTCGGCGACACCTCGTCCATCGAGCAGGGGATCGGGGAGCTCACCGGCCGCGAGGTGGCCCGGGTGCGGAGCGCCGAGCGGCCGGTGCCGCTCTCCTTCGAGTGGCGCGAGACCCCGCTGCACGAGACCATCGAGGACCTGGTCTCCGCCGGTCGCGCGCCGGTGTACCTCGTCAACTTCACCCAGCGCGCCGCCGCCGAGCAGGCGCAGAACCTCATGTCGGCCAACTTCTCCAGCAAGGAGGAGAAGGAGGCCATCAAGCAGGCCCTCGACGGCGTCCGCTTCGACAGCGCCTACGGCAAGGACTTCCAGCGCTTCCTGCGCCACGGGGTCGGGCTGCACCACGCCGGGCTCCTGCCGCGCTACCGGCTGCTGGTCGAGAAGCTGGCGCAGGCCGGGATGCTGAAGGTGGTCTCGGGCACCGACACCCTCGGCATGGGCGTGAACATCCCCATCCGCACCGTGCTCTTCAGCCAGCTCTGCAAGTTCGACGGCGAGAAGGTGGCGATCCTCTCGGCGCGCGACTTCCACCAGATCGCCGGCCGCGCCGGCCGCAAGGGCTTCGACGAGCAGGGCTGGGTGGTGGCCCAGGCCCCCGAGCACGTGGTCGAGAACAAGCGGCTCGCCGAGAAGGCCGCCGTCTCCGGCAAGAAGTTCGTGAAGAAGCAGCCGCCGCAGAAGGGCTACGTCCACTTCGATCAGGCCACCTTCGAGCGGCTGCAGGCGAAGGAGCCGGAGCGGCTCGAGTCGCGCTTCGAGGTCACCTTCCACCTGCTGCTCGGCCTCCTGCAGAGCGAGACCACCCAGCGCGGCGGCGGCTACGGCCGGCTGGTGGAGATGATCGCCCGCTCCCACGGCACCGACTACGCCCGGGCGAAGCTCCGCCGCACCGCCGCGCAGCGCTTCCGCACGCTCCGCGCGGCCGGGCTCCTCGAACTGCACGCCGTCGGCGAGGGCTTCCGCGGCGCCTTCGTCCGCCCGGCGGCGAGCCTGCAGCGCGACTTCTCCATCCACCACACCCTCTCGCTCTACCTGCTCGACTCGCTGCCGCGCATCGACCCGGCGCGCGAGAGCTACGCCCTCGACGTGCTCTCGCAGGTCGAGTCGATCCTGGAGAACCCGGACGTCGTGCTCTGGAAGCAGCTCGACAAGGCGCGCGGCGACGCCGTCGCGGAGATGAAGGCCAAGGGGATGGAGTACGACGAGCGGATGGCGGAGCTGGAGCACGTCACCTACCCCAAGCCGAACGCCGACTTCGTCTACGCCACCTTCAACGAGTTCGCGGCCAAGCACCCCTGGGTGGGCCAGGAGAACATCCGGCCCAAGTCGGTGGCCCGCGAGCTCGTCGAGCGCTGCGCCACCTTCAACGACTACGTCCGCGAGTACGGGCTGCAGCGCTCCGAGGGCGTGCTGCTGCGCTACCTCACCGACGCCTACAAGACGCTGGTGCAGACCGTGCCGGAGCGCTACCGCGACGAGGCGATGGAGGACGCCATCGCCTTCCTGCGCGCCACCGTGCGCGGGGTGGACTCCTCGCTCCTCGACGAGTGGGAGCGGCTGCGCGATCCGGAGGCGGCGGCCGCGCGCGCCGCCGCGCCGGGGCCGTCCC
>JAJXVM010000340.1 GCA_021782135.1 Myxococcales bacterium
GCGGGATCCGCCCCGCGGCGTCCCTTCAGAGCGGCGCGATCCGGAGATCGTCGAAGAAGGTGTCGGCGTCCCAGCCGGAGAAGCCGAACCGGTCGTGCCCCTCGCCAGCGAGCGGGGCGGGGTCCTCGTAGGTGAGGAACGGCGCGCCGTCCACGAACCAGCGCAGCGTGCGGCCGCGGCGCTCCAGGCGCATGTGGTAGGTCCGGCCGATCTCCACCTTCCGGTCCCGCCGCTCCTTCCGGTCCTTCCCGTGCTCGTCGAGCCGGGCGATGGCCGAGATCTGGTTGCCCCAGCCGCCGAAGATGCAGACGTACCCCGAGGCGTGGTTCCGGCCGTCGCCGAAGATCTCGAACTTGATGTCTCCGGAGCGCTCGCCGGTGCCGGTCTCGCTGCGCGCGTCGAACTCCACCCGCACGTCCCGCGGGAGCGCCAGCTCGAGCCAGAGCGGGTTGTTCTTCGGCCCGGGCGCGAAGAGCTCGCCGCGCAGGATGCGCCAGTGGCCGCCGGTGGTGTACCAGCCCGGCCCGATGCGCTCCCGGTCGAAGCGGTCCTCGAAGCGGGGGCCGGCCACGGTGGCCGGCGCGGGGCCGCGCAGCGCGAGGTGCAGCAGGGCGGCGTTGGCCGCCAGGACGCAGGCGGCGACCGCCGTCCAGCCGCGCCAGCCGAGCGGCCGCTCCGGGTCGGGCGTCGCCGGGGGGGAGCCCGGAGGCTCGGGCGCGCTGGGGTCGAGGGCCGTCATTCGGGCGGCGCCAGCAGCTCGAAGTCGGGGATCTCCGCCTTGAGGTACTCCTTGAGCCGCCGCGTGAGCTTGGCCTCGATCTGCCGCGCCCGCTCGCGGGTGAGCTGGTACTTCTCGCCGACCTCCTGGAGGGTCAGCGGCTCCTGCCCCTCGGGAGGGAGCAGTCGCCGCTCGAAGATGTACCGCTCCCGGTCGTCGTGGATGGTCTTCGCGAAGGCCTGCAGCTTCTCCCGGAAGAGCTGCTTCAGCTCCTCCGCCCCGAGCTGCTCGTCCGGGCTCTCGGCGTGTCCCGCGACGCGATCCATGCGCGAGCCGCGCTGGTCGTCGTCGTCGCCGGCCGGCGCGTCGAGCGAGAGGTCCTCGCTGCCCATGCGCGCGCTCATCTCCTCCACGTCCTCGACGTCCACCTGGAGGTTGCGGGCGAGGAGGCGGGGCGTGGGCTCCACCCCGCGGGCGATGAGCTTCTGGCGCTCCTTGGCGAGGTTGAAGAAGAGCTTCCGCTGCGCCTGGGTGGTGCCGAGCTTCACCATCCGCCAGTTGTCCATCAGGTAGCGGATGATGTAGGCGCGGATCCACCAGGCGGCGTACGAGGAGAGCTTCACTCCCTTGAAGGGGTCGTACTTCTTCACCGCCTGCATCAGCCCCATGTTGCCCTCCTGGACCAGGTCGAGGAGGTTGAAGGCGGTGCGGTGGTACTCGTGGGCGATCTTCACCACCAGGCGCAGGTTGGAGGCGACGAGCCGGTAGGCGGCCTCCACGTCGCCGGTGCGCGCGTAGTGGACGGCGAGCTCGTGCTCCTCCTCGCGCGAGAGCAAGGGGTGGCGCGCGACCTCCGCCATGTAGGCGCGGAGCGGGTCGTAGCGGGCGAGCCCCGCCTCGCCCCGCGCGGTGGAGGCTGGCAGGGCCGGACGCGGACGGTCGGCGGGCTTCTCGGAACGCTCGGTCATGGTCCCAGGCGCGCTCCCGCGGGAACTTTCGGACGCCCGAAATCGTTGTGATATAGAGGACCAGCCTTGCTTGCAAGGCCACACTGGCGCATGGCGCTTCGCAGGGTGGCGCGGGCGCCGGTCTCCCGACCGGTGCCGACGCAGTCCAGCGAGCCGCCATGCGCCCCTGACCAACAGAGAGCTGCGCATGGAAGACCAGAACACCACCGTGGGCGCCGAGGCGCCCACGTCCGAGTACGTTTCCCAGGCCTCCTTCGACGACTTCGGGCTGTCCGAGGATCTGCGCCGGGGTGTCGCCGAGAAGGGCTACCAGCACCCCACGCCGGTGCAGGCCCGGACCGTGAAGCCCATCCTCGCGGGCAAGGACGTCATCGTCCGCTCCAAGACCGGCACCGGCAAGACCGCCGCGTTCGGCATCCCCATCCTGGAGAAGGTCCCGGCCGGCCGCCGCCGCCCCTCCGCGCTCGTGATGTGTCCCACGCGCGAGCTGGCGCTCCAGGTGGCCGAGGAGCTGGCCGCGCTCGCGAAGCACAAGGACCTGACCGTCCTCGCCGTCTACGGCGGCACCGGGATGGGCGAGCAGCTCGACAAGCTCAAGGCGGGCGCCGAGATCATCGTGGGCACGCCCGGGCGGATCCAGGATCACATCCAGCGCGGGACGCTCAAGCTCGACCACGTGCTCGTCTCCTGCCTCGACGAGGCCGACGAGATGCTCGACATGGGCTTCTACGAGGACGTGACCCGCATCCTCGACCGGCTGCCCGACGACTGCCAGCAGCTGCTCTTCTCGGCCACCGTGCCGGCCGACATCGAGCAGATCATCCAGAAGTACCTCTCCGAGCCGGAGACCATCCTGCTCTCCGGCGACGAGTACCGCGTCGACAACATCCGGAACGTCATCTACCCCACCGTGGAGAGCTACCCGAAGCCGCGCAACCTCCTCTACATGATCGAGGCGGAGGAGCCGGAGTCGGCCATCGTCTTCTGCAACACCCGCAGCGACACCTCGCTCGTCAGCGCGGTCCTGAACCGCAACGGCTACGACGCGGAGCTGCTCAACGGCGACCTGCCGCAGAAGGAGCGCGAGCGGGTGATGGCCAAGGTGAAGCGGGGCGAGCTGCGCTTCATGGTGGCGACCGACATCGCCGCCCGCGGCATCGACATCTCCGACCTCACCCACGTCATCAACTACTCGCTCCCGGAGGACCCCGCGGTCTACCTGCACCGGGTCGGCCGGACCGGCCGCATCGGGAAGAAGGGCACCGCCGTGTCGCTCGTCTCGGGCGCGGAGATGATGACCCTCAAGGCGCTCAAGGGGAAGTACGCCATCGACTTCGAGCAGAGGTCGCTGCCCACCCCGGAGGAGGCCCGCCGGACCTGGCTCGACCGCCACCTGGCGCAGCTCAAGGAGGGCATGAGCGCCTCGATCTTCGAGGCGTACATCCCGATCGCCCAGGAGCTCAAGTCCCGCCCGGACGGCGAGTGGCTCATGGCCTACGTGCTGAAGTCCCACTTCAGCCGCCAGCACATCGAGAAGGTGCAGGCGCTGCAGAAGGCCGAGCACAAGAAGGAGGAGCACGACCGCAAGCTGTCCGGGGACGAGCCGCGGCGGGAGGGGCGCGAGCGCGGCCGGCGGGAGCACAAGGACGGCGAGCGGGGCGGCCGCGAGCGGCGCGGGCGAGGGGAGCGGCGGGAGCGCGAGCCGCGGCAGCCGGAGG
>JAJXVM010000051.1 GCA_021782135.1 Myxococcales bacterium
GCACCGGCAGCTCCGGCCCGGCGAACTCCGCCAGGGTCTGCAGGCACATGCCGCAGGGCGGGGTCGGCGGCGCGGTGCCGCTCGCGACCGCCACCGCCTCGATCCGCCGCCCGCCGGCGGCCGCCATCGCCGCCACCGCCGCGCGCTCGGCGCAGATGGTGAGGCCGTAGCTGCAGTTCTCCACGTTGGCGCCGGCGTACGTCGCGCCCCCCGCCCGGACCGCGGCGCCCACCGTGAAGCGCGAGTACGGGGCGTAGGCCCGGCGCCGGACCGCCCGGGCGGCCCGGCCGAGGGCGGCGAGCGGCGGGCTCACGTCACCGCCTCCGGGAGGAAGGCGGCGAGCAGCGCGACGAAGCGATCCGACTCGCGAGCGGCGATGGCCTGCACCTCGGCGTGCGTGAGCGGGTGCTCGGAGAGGCCGGCGGCGGCGTTGGAGACGAGCGAGATGGCGCAGACCGGCACGCCCATGTGGCGGGCGGCGATCACCTCGGGGACGGTCGACATGCCGACCACGTCCGCCCCCAGGGTCCGCAGCATGCGGATCTCGGCCGGGGTCTCGTAGCTCGGCCCGAGCAGGCAGGCGTAGACGCCCCGCTTCAGCCCGGTGCCGAGCCGGGCCGCGCAGGCCTCGAGCTTCGCCCCGAGCGCCGGGTCGTAGGCGGCCGAGAGGTCCGGGAAGCGCGGGCCGAGCCGCTCGTCGTTGGGGCCGACGAGCGGGTTCTGCCCGGCGAGGTTCAGGTGGTCGGTGATGCGGACCAGGTCGCCCGCGACGAGCGCCGGGTTCACCGCGCCGGCGGCGTTGGTGAGGACCAGCGCCCGGGCGCCCAGGCCGCAGAGCACGCGCGCGCCGAAGGCGACCTCGGCGGCGGTCCAGCCCTCGTAGGCGTGCACCCGGCCCTGCATGGCCGCGACCGGGACCCGGCCGCGCGGGCCGTCCAGCTCGCCCACCACCAGCCGCCCGGCGTGGCCCGCCACGCGCGAGATCGGCATGCCCGGGATCTCCTCGTAGGGGATGGAGACCGCGGCCTGGAGCCGGTCGGCCAGGGCGCCCAGCCCCGAGCCGAGCACCACCCCGACGGCGGGGGTGACGTCGAGCTTCCCGCGGGTCCAGGCGAGCGCGTAGGCGAGCCGGGTGGAGAGGTCGGCCTTCACGCGATCCGCTCCAGGACGAGCCGCCGCGGGCTGGCGGGGACGGTGCCGAGCTGGAAGGCGGCGCGCGCCCGCTCCGCCACCAGCCGCGGCGGCGCCGCGCCCCGGGCGCCGAGGTGGAGGACGCAGAGCGGCTCGCCCTCCTCCACGTAGTCCCCGGTCTTCCTGCGCAGCACGATGCCGGCCGCCGGGTCCACCGGGTCCTCGACCCGGGTGCGGCCCGCCCCCAGGGTCATGGCGGCGAGCCCCAGCGCGCGGGCGTCCACGGCCTGCACCAGCCCCGCCCGCGGGGCGGTGACGGTGAGGGTGGAGGCCGCCCGCGGCAGGAGCGAGGGGTCGTCCACCGCCCGCGGGTCGCCGCCCTGGGCCCGCACGATCTCCTTCAGCCGGGCGAGGCCGCTGCCGTCGGCGATCGCGCCGAGCACCATCCGGCGCGCCTCGGGGTGGCCGCCAGCGAGGCCGGCCGCGAGCACCATCTCGGAGGTGAGCGCCACCGTCAGCTCGCGCAGGTCCTCCGGGCCGCCGCCCCGCAGCACCTCGACCGCCTCGACCACCTCGAGCGCGTTCCCGATGGCCAGCCCGAGCGGCTCGTCCATGGCGGTGAGGAGCGCGACCACCCGCTTCCCGGTGGCCCGGCCGATGCCGGCGAGCGCCTCGGCGAGCTTGCGCGCGTCCTCGGTCTTCCGCATGAAGGCGCCCTGCCCCACCTTCACGTCGAGCACCAGGGCGTCGATCCCCTCCGCCAGCTTCTTCGAGAGGATCGAGCCGGCGATGAGCGGGATGGACTCCACCGTGGCGGTCACGTCGCGCAGCGCGTAGAGCTTCCGGTCGGCGGGGGCGAGCCGCTCGGTCTGGCCGATGAGGCAGGCGCCGACCGAGGCGAGGATCTCCCGGAAGCGCTCCACCGGGAGCCGCACCTGGAACCCCGGGATGGCCTCGAGCTTGTCGAGCGTGCCGCCGGTGTGGCCGAGCCCGCGCCCGGAGATCATGGGCACCTTCACGCCGCAGGCGGCGGCGAGCGGCGCCAGGGCGAGCGAGACCTTGTCTCCGACCCCGCCGGTGGAGTGCTTGTCCACCTTGGGGCCGGGGATGTCGGAGAGGTCGAGGACGTCGCCGGAGTGGAGCATGGCGCGGGTGAAGGCGGCCGTCTCGGCGTCGCTCATCCCGCGGAAGAAGACCGCCATGCAGAAGGCGGCCATCTGGTAGTCGGGGACCTCGCCGCTGGTGTAGCCGGCGACGAGCGCGGCCAGCTCCTCCGGCTCGAGCTCGTCGCCGTCCCGCTTCCGCTGGATGAGGTCCTGGGCCCGCACGCGTCCTCCCCGGCCGGCTCGCCCGGATCGCGGCGGCGCCGCCCGCGCCCCCGCCGATGCCGGGCCGCCGGCCATTCCACCGCTCAGGCCAGCTGCTCCAGCAGCCGGTCGTCGATCTCGAAGTTGGCGTGGACGTTCTGCACGTCGTCGAGCTCCTCGAGCGCGTCCATGAGCTTGAGGATGCTCCTCGCCTTGTCGGCGTCCTGCACCGTGACCGGGTCCTTCGGGAGCCAGGCCACGCGCCGCGCGCCCAGCTGGAACCGCTTCTCCAGGGCGCCGGCGACCGGGTGGAGGTCGTTGGGCTGGGTGCGCACCTCGAACCCCTCGGCGCCCTGGTTCACCACGTCCTCGGCGCCGGCCTCGATGGCCGCCTCCATCACCTGATCCTCGGTGGGACCGGGCTTCACCTCGATGACGCCCCGCTTGTCGAACATCCAGGCGACCGCGCCCTCGGCGGCCAGGTTCCCGCCGCCTCGCGTGAAGCTGGAGCGGACGTCGCCGGCGGTGCGGTTCTTGTTGTCGGTGAGGCACTCGACCATCAGCGCCACGCCGCCAGGCCCGTACCCCTCGTACAGCGACTCCTCGTAGTTCACGCCCTCGAGCTCGCCGGTGCCCTTCTTGATGGCGCGGGTGATGTTGTCGGAGGGCATGTTGGCCTCCTTGGCCGCGTCCATGGCGGCCCGGAGACGGGCGTTGCCGTTGGGATCGCCGCCGCCCATGCGGGCGGCCACCGTGATCTCCTTGATGACCTTGCTGAAGAGCTTGCCCTTGGCCGCGCCCTGGGCCTCCTTGTACCGCTTGATCTTGCTCCACCGGTTGTGGCCGGACATCGGGCGCTCCCCTCGACGCTCTTCAGGGAAAGATAGAAGGACGTCCCGGACGTAGCACGCCCGAGAGAGGGCCGTAAAGGCTCAAGATCCCTCCACTCGGCCGGTGAAGAGGCCGCCCGTGAGGGCGTCGAGCTCGGCGGCGACCTCGTCGATCTCCACCGCTAGCTCGGCCCGCGCGCGGGCGTCCTCCGGGGGCGAGAGGGCCAGCGAGAGCCGGAGGCGGCGGCGGTGGAAGTAGAGCCGGGTGGCTCGCTCCACCCGCTCCTGCCGGCGGCGGGCGAGGTCGGCCGCCGCGAGCGCGGCGCGCACCTCGTCCGGGGTGAAGACCAGCCGGCTCAGCCACCAGGTGGCGCGGACGGACACCGCGTCGCCCGGCGCGCTGCGCAGGAGGTCCTCCGACCCCACGCCGTACCACCGGCCCCGCTCGTCGTGCCGGTACTCCGCCGAGAGCGCCGGGACCAGCGCGGCGAGCCGCGCCCGGGCGCTCCAGGATTCGGCCGCCTCGGGCTCGCCGGGCAGGCCGCGGGCGGCGGCGCGCTGGACCGCCTCGATGGGCGGCTCTCCGGCGAACAGCCAGCCGGAGATCTGGGCCGCCTGGAGCTCGGGGTCGGCCTGGAGCGGGAGGGCCGACGGAACGGCGAGGGCCGGCGCGGCGGCGAGGAGGACGGGCAGGAGCAGGCTCATCCTCCCGGCGCGTAGCACGGAGCGGGCCATGCGCCGCGCACGCGACCCGCCCGGCTTCCCCGCTCGCCTCGGGAGCGCGCCGCGGACGATTCGTCCGCCGCGCGGACCCTACGGCCGCCGGCCCCACTCGGCGGCCAGCGCCTGGTACAGCGCGTACCGGTCGCGCGCTCCGCGCCCCGCCCGCTCCATCGTCTCGGCGAACGCCTGCGGGCTCGCCTGCTCGACCTGCCGGAACCTCCCCTCGGAGGAGGCGAAGCGCCCCAGCTCCAGCGTGGGGGCCGGCGAGTCCAGCACCAGCGGGCTCTCGCTCCGGGCGGCGCGGCGCGGGTCGTGGCGGAGGAGGGGCCAGTACCCCGTCTCCACCGCACGCCGCTGGTGCGCCAGCCCCTCTCCGAGGTCGAAGCCGTGGGCGATGCAGTGGCTGTAGGCGAGGAGGAGCGAGGTGCCCGGGTAGCTCTCGGCCTCGCGGAACGCCTTCACGGCCTGGGCGTCGTTCGCGCCGAGCGCGATGCGGGCGACGTAGCAGCTGCCGTAGGCCATGGCCAGCAGGCCGAGATCCTTCTTCGGCGTCGCCTTGCCGGCGGTCGCGAAGCGGGCGGCCGCGCCCAGCGGGGTCGCCTTCGAGGCCTGGCCGCCGGTGTTGGAGTAGACCTCGGTGTCGAGGACCAGCACGTTCACGTCGCGGTTCATGGCGATGACGTGGTCGAGCCCCCCGTAGCCGATGTCGTAGGCCCACCCGTCGCCGCCCACGATCCAGACGGCCTTCTTCACGAGGTAGTCGGCGATCCGCGACAGCCGGCGCGCCGGCGCCCCGTCCACCGTGAGCAGCCTGCGCTTCAGGAGCTCCACCCGCTGGCGCTGCCGCTGGATGCCGCCCTCGTCGCCCTGGTTCGCGCCCAGGATCTCGTCCACCAGCCCGTCGCCCAGGCTCGCGCCGAGCCCGGCCAGGAGCTCGCGCGCGTGCACGGCCAGCTCGTCCACCGCGAGGCGCATGCCGAGCCCGAACTCGGCGTTGTCCTCGAAGAGCGAGTTGCTCCAGGCCGGCCCCCTCCCCTCGCCGTCCACGGCGTAGGGGGTGGTCGGCAGGTTGCCGCCGTAGATCGACGAGCACCCGGTGGCGTTGGCGACGAGGGCGCGATCCCCGAAGAGCTGGGTCAGCAGCTTGAGATAGGGGGTCTCGCCGCAGCCCGCGCAGGCGCCGGAGAACTCGAAGAGCGGGCGCAGCAGCTGGCTCCCCTTCACGTCGAGCTTCACGCGCGCGCGATCCGGATCGGGGAGCGCCAGGAAGAACTCCCAGGCCTGGCGCGCCGCCCCCTGGAGCGGCGGCGCGGCCGCCATCCGCAGCGCCTTGCCGCCCGGGTCCTTCTTCCCGACCGGGCAGGCGTCGACGCACAGCGCGCAGCCGGTGCAGTCGTCGGGAGCGACCTGCAGCGCGTAGCTCCACCCCTTCCACTCGACGGCGCGGGCGTCCGCCGCCTGGAATCCCGGGGGCGCGCCGGCGAGCAGGTCCCGGTCGAAGACCTTGGGGCGGATCGCCGCGTGCGGGCAGACCAGCGCGCACTTGTTGCACTGGATGCAGCGCTCGGGCTGCCAGGCCGGCAGCTCCAGCGCGAGGGACCGCTTCTCCCAGCGGGAGGTCGCCAGCGGCCAGGTGCCGTCGACGGGGAAGGCGGAGACCGGCAGGCGGTCGCCCCGCCCCGCGAGCAGGGGCCCGGTGACGCGACGGACGAACTCCGGCGCCGCGTCCGGGACCGGCGGCGGGCGCGGCGCGCCGTTCAACGGGCGCCCCGCGGTGTCGAGGCGCGCCAGGTGCGCCAGCGTCCGGTCCACCGCCTCGAAGTTTTTCGCCACCACCTCCGGTCCCTTGCGCGCGTAGGTCTTCTCGATGGCCTTCTTGATGCGGCCGATCGCCTCCTCCCGCGGCAGGACGCCCGAGAGGGCGAAGAAGCAGGTCTGCATGACGGTGTTGATGCGCCCTCCCATGCCGGTCTCCCGGGCCACGCGGCCGGCGTCGATCACGTGGACCTCGAGGCGCTTCTCGAGGATCCCCGCCTGGACCTCGCGCGGCAGCCGCTCCCAGACCTCGTCCGGCGGGTGGGGCGAGTTGAGGAGCAGGGTCGCCCCGGGGGCGGCGTTCTCGAGCACGTCGTTCCGCTCGAGGAGGCCGAACTGGTGGCAGGCCAGGAAGCTCGCCTTCTGGACGAGGTAGGCGGACCGGATCGGCCGCGGCCCGAAGCGCAGGTGCGAGACCGTCACCGAGCCCGACTTCTTCGAGTCGTAGACGAAGTAGCCCTGGGCGTAGTTGGCTGTCTCCTCGCCGATGATCTTGATGGAGTTCTTGTTGGCCCCGACGGTGCCGTCGGCGCCCAGGCCGTAGAAGAGCGCGCGCACCACGTCCGGCGGCTCGGTGTCGAACTCCGGGTCGACGTCGAGGGAGAGGTGGGTGACGTCGTCCTCGATGCCGACCGTGAAGTGGCGCCGCGGCTCGGGCCGGGCGAGCTCGTCGAGCACCGCCTTCACCTGCGCGGGGGTGAACTCCTTGGACGACAGCCCGTAGCGGCCGCCGATCACCTCGACCGCCGGGGCCGCGGCGCCGGCCTCGCGCAGCGCCGCCACCACGTCCAGGTAGAGCGGCTCGCCGATGGCGCCGGGCTCCTTGGTGCGGTCGAGCACTCCCACGCGGCGCGCCGTCCGCGGCAGCGCCGCCACGAGCCCGCCGAGGTCGAACGGACGGTAGAGGCGGACCTTCACCAGGCCCACCCGCTCCCCCCGGGCGGCGAGCGCCTCGACCGCCTCCTGCGCGGTCTCGCACCCCGACCCCATGAGGATCACGATCCGCTCCGCCTCGCGGTGGCCGGCGTACTCGAACGGCTGGTAGCGGCGCCCCGTGAGCCGGGCGAAGTCGTCCATGGCCGCGCGGACGCGGCCGGCGGCCTCCTGGTAGAACGGGTTGATCGCCTCGCGCGCCTGGAAGAACGCGTCGGGGTTCTGGGCCGTGCCGCGCAGCCGGGGCCGGTCCGGGGTGAGCGCCCGCGCCCGGTGCGCGGCGACCAGGTCGTCGGGGACGAGCGCGCGCAGGTCCTCGTCCGTGAGCTCCTCGATCCGGGCCACCTCGTGCGAGGTCCGGAACCCGTCGAAGAAGTGGAGGAACGGCACCCGCGAGAGCAGGGAGGCGCGCTGCGCGATGGCGGCGAAGTCGTGCGCCTCCTGCACCGACGCCGAGCAGAGGAGGCCGAAGCCGGTCTGCCGGGCGGCCATCACGTCCGAGTGGTCGCCGAAGATCGAGAGCGCGTGGGTGGCCACCGCCCGGGCGCTCACGTGCATGCAGAAGGACGTGAGCTCGCCGGCGATCTTGTACATGTCCGGGAGCATCAGCAGCAGCCCCTGGGAGGCGGTGAAGGTGGTGGTCAGCGCCCCCGCCGAGAGCGCCCCGTGCACCGCGCCGGCGGCGCCGCCCTCCGACTGCATCTCCGCCACCGTGGGGATCGCCCCCCACACGTTCCGGCGCCCCCGGGCCGACCACTCGTCGGCCCACTCGCCCATGTTCGACGAGGGCGTGATGGGGTAGATGGCGATGACCTCGTTGATCCGGTGGGCCACCGAGGCGACCGCCTCGTTCCCGTCCAGCGTCACCCTCCTGCGTCCGGTCATCCCCGCTCCCTAGAGGACCATCCGGTCCACGAGCTCGTGGACCGGGGTCGCCTCGAGCTGCGCCTGGTCGAGACAGAGCGCCAGGATGGCCTCGGCCTGGCGGCGCGGGAAGCGGGTGGCGAGCGCGTCGCGGAACTTCCGCTCCAGGAGCGGGATGCCCTCCTTGCGGCGGCGCCGGTGGCCGATGGGGTAGTCCACCGAGATCTTCTCGGTGGCGGTCCCGTCTTGGAAGAACACCTGCACCGAGTTCCCGATGGAGCGCTTGTCCGGGTCGTAGTAGTCGCGGGTGAAGCGCGGCTCCTCGGAGACCTGGGTCCGGGCCCGCAGGGCGTCGATGCGCGGGTCGGCGGCGAACCCGTCCTCGTAGCACTCCGCGGTCAGGAGCCCGTGGATCAGCGGGACGGCCACCATGTACTGGATGCAGTGGTCGCGGTCGGCCGGGTTGTGGAGCGGCCCGTCCTTGCTGATGATGCGCACGCCGGGTTCCTGGGTCCGGATCTCGACCCGGGCGATCTCCTCGATCCGCCCCTTCACCAGCGGGTGGAGCTTCATCGCGCACTCGACCGCGGTCTGGGCGTGGAACTCGGCCGGGAAGGAGATCTTGAAGAGCACGTTCTCCATCACGTACGAGCCGTAGGGGCGCTGGAACCGGAACTTCTCGCCCCGGAAGAGCACGTCGTAGAAGCCCCACTTCGGCGCCGAGAGGACGCTCGGCAGCCCCATCTCGCCGCGCAGGGTCATGAGGGCGAGCCGCACCGCGCGGCTGGTGGCGTCGCCGGCCGCCCAGGACTTGCGCGAGCCGGTGTTGGGCGCGTGGCGGTAGGTGCGCAGGCTCTGCCCGTCCACCCAGGCCTGCGAGACCGCGTCCACGATCTGGTCCCGGGTGGCCCCGAGCAGCTTGGAGACCACCGCCGTCGAGGCGACCTTCACCAGCACCACGTGGTCGAGCCCGACCCGGTTGAAGGCGTTCTCGAGCGCCAGGCATCCCTGGATCTCGTGCGCCTGGATCATGGCGGTGAGCACGTCGCGCACCAGCAGCGGCGGCTTGCCGGCGGCGAGGTTCCGCCGCGACACCCAGTCGGCGACCGCCAGGATGCCGCCCAGGTTGTCGGAGGGGTGGCCCCACTCCGCCGCGAGCCAGGTGTCGTTGAAGTCGAGCCAGCGCACCATCGCCCCGATGTCGAAGGCCGCCTTCACCGGGTCGAGGACGTGGGAGGTCCCCGGCACCCGCGCGCCGTTCGGCACCACGGTGCCCGGGACGATGGGGCCGAGGTGCTTGGTGCACTCGGGGAAGGCCAGCGCCAGGAAGCCGGTCCCGAGCGTGTCCATCAGGCAGTTGCGGGCGGTGTCGTAGGCTTCGCGGCTCTCGATGCGGTGGGACCAGACGTAGTCCGCGATGTCCTGGAGCTCCGGATCGGGGTCGGGGCGGACGTTGGGGGCGGCGGCGTGCGAGGACATTCTTCTCTCCGGGGTTGAGGGGGGCGGCGGCTCAGGCGCGCTGCTCGATGGGCACGAACGGCCGATCGTCCGGGCCGACGTAGGCGGCGCTCGGGCGGATGATCTTGCCGTCCTGGCGCTGCTCGATGACGTGCGCGGCCCAGCCGGAGGTGCGCGCGATGACGAAGAGCGGGGTGAACATCGCCGTCGGGACGCCCAGCATCCGGTAGGTCGAGGCGCTGTACCAGTCGAGGTTGGGGAACATCCGCTTCGTCTCCCACATCACCTGCTCGATGCGCTCGGAGACCTCGAAGAGGGCCGGGTTGCCCCCCTCGCGGCAGAGCGTGCGCGAGATCTCCTTGATCACCTGGTTGCGCGGATCGGCCACGGTGTAGACCGGGTGGCCGAAGCCGATGAGGATCTCCTTGCGGGCGACGCGGGCGCGCACGTCGGCCTCCGCCTCGTCCGGGCCGGCGTAGCGCTGGATGATCTCCATCGCCACCTCGTTGGCGCCGCCGTGCTTGGGGCCGCGCAGCGCGCCGATGGCGCCGGTGACGGCCGAGTAGAGGTCGGACGAGGTGCCCGCGATGACCCGGCCGGTGAAGGTGGAGGCGTTGAACTCGTGCTCGGCGTAGAGCACCAGCGACTGGTCGAGCGCCCGCGCGTGGAGCGCGGACGGCGGCTCCCCGTGCAGCAGGTGGAGGAAGTGCGCGGCGATCGACGCGTCGTCGGTCTCCACCTCGATGCGGCGGCCGTTGTGGCTGTGGTGGTACCAGTAGAGGAGCATCGAGCCGAAGCTCGCCAGCAGCCGGTCGGCGATGGCGCGCGCGCCGGCGGGGGCGTGGTCGTCCTTCTCCGGCAGCACCGTGCCGAGCACCGAGCAGCCGGTGCGCAGGACGTCCATGGGGTGCGCCGACGCGGGGATGCCCTCGAGCGCGGCGCGGACCGGCCCGGGGAGGCCGCGCAGCGTCCGGAGCGTGGCCCGGTAGGCGGCCAGCTCCGCCGCGTTCGGCAGCTCCCCGTGCACCAGCAGGTGCGCCACCTCCTCGAAGCTCGCCTTCGCCGCGAGCGCGAGGATGTCGTAGCCGCGGTAGTGGAGGTCGTTGCCGCTGCGCCCCACCGTGCAGATGGCGGTGTTGCCGGCCACCTGCCCGGAGAGGGCCACCGACTTCTTCGGCTTCTGCGCCTGGATCGCCTGTTCCTGGCTCATGTCACTTCCCCTCTCTCTGGAAGAGCAGATCGAGCTTGCGCTCGAAGGAGTGGTAGTCGAGGTGCTCGTACAGCTCCTGCCGCGTCTGCATCCGGTCCACCACCGAGCGCTGCGTGCCCTCCTGGCGCAGCGCCCGGTACACGGCGAGCGCCGCCGCGCTCATCGCCCGGAAGGCGCTCAGCGGGTAGAGCGCGAGCCGCACGCCGGCGCCGGCGAGCTGCTCGGTGGTGAAGAGCGGGGTGGCGCCGAACTCGGTGAGGTTGGCGAGGACGGGCGCGTCCAGCGCGTCCGCGAACCGCCGGTACTGCTCGAGCGAGGTCACCGCCTCGGGGAAGATCAGGTCGGCGCCGGCCTCCACGCAGAGCCGGGCGCGCTCGAGCGCCGGCTCCAGCCCCTCCACCGCCAGGGCGTCGGTCCGCGCCATGATGGCGAAGGCGGGGTCCCGGCGGGCGTCCACCGCCGCCTTGATGCGATCGACCATCTCCTCCTTCGAGACGATGGCCTTGCCCGGGCGGTGGCCGCAGCGCTTCTGCTGCACCTGGTCCTCGAGGTGCATCGCGGCGGCCCCCGCCTTCTCCAGCGCGCGCACGGTCCGCGCGACGTTGAAGGCCCCGCCCCAGCCGGTGTCGGCGTCCACCAGCACCGGCAGCTCGGTGGCGTCGGTCAGCCGGCGCACGTCGACCAGCACGTCCTCGAGGCTCGTGATGCCGAGGTCGGGGATCCCGCACGAGCTCGCCGCGACGCCGCCGCCCGAGACGTAGAGCGCGCGGAAGCCGGCCGACTGCGCCAGCCGCCCGGCGTAGGCGCTCACCGCGCCGGCCACCTGCAGCGGTCGTTCCTGCTCCAGGGCCGCGCGGAAGCGCGCGCCCGCCGACGAAAGCACGTTCATGTCCGATCTCCGTCCGGCGCCGTCCGTCGCGCCGCGAGGGACTCCTGAGCAACCGGCGCGCCAGCCCCGGCTCCTCGGAGGCGAACCCGCGCAACCTGCCGTTCACGCAGGTGGATTCCGAACAGGGCGCCGGCGCGCCGCCGGTGGGGAGCCGCTTCAGCTTTCCAAAATGGAACAGTTGTGTTCCGATGAATGGAACAGGTCCCCCGTGCCCCCACCCCCCCGCGCCGAACGGCGGCCCGTCATCTGGGCCTTCAGCCTGAGCAAGCTGAACCAGCTGCTCGAGGAGGTCCTCCCCTCCTACGCGGGACAGGCCGAGATCCGGGTGTTCCACCAGGGCTTCGAGGACGCGCTCCGGGCGGCCGAGGAGCGGATGCGCGGGAGCGAGGTCGACGTCTTCGTCTCGGCCGGCTCCAACGGCGCCTACCTGCGGCGCCACGCCCCGGTGCCGGTGGTGCTCATCTCTCCCACCGGCTTCGACATGCTTCGCGCGCTCACGCGGGCGCGCCGCCTCTCCAGCCGCGTCGCGCTCGTCACCTTCGGCGCGGTCACCCCCGAGCTGGAGGAGTTCCGCGACCTCTACCAGCTGGAGATCGAGCAGCGCGCCTACCGCGACGCCGAGGAGGCCGAGCGCTGCGTCCGCGAGCTCGCCGCCCGCGGGGTGGAGGTGGTGGTCGGCCCCGGGCTGGTGACCGACCTCGCCGAGCAGGCGGGGCTGCGGGGCGTCTTCCTCTACTCGCGCAGCTCGGTCTGCGAGGCGCTCGACCGCGCCGTCGAGATCGCGCGGGTGGCGCGCGTCGAGGAGGCACGGCGCGAGCACGTGAACACCATCCTGCGGCACCTCACCGACGGCGTGGTGGCGGTCGACATGCAGGAGCGCATCCAGGCCATCAACCCGGCCATGGAGCGGCTCCTGGGCGTGCCCGCCGGGCGCGCCATGGGCGAGCGCGTCTCCTCGCTCGCCCCGGCCCTCGGGCTGGCCGCGGTGATCGAGGGGGGCGAGCCGGAGCTGGAGGGCATCCAGCGGCTGGGCGGACGGACCCTGGTCACCAGCCGCATCCCGATCCGCGAGCACGGGGTGCAGACCGGCGCGGTGCTCACCTGCCAGGAGGCCAGCGCCATCCAGCGCGTGGACCGCTCGCTCCGCTCGCAGCACCGGCCGCGGCGCTTCGTCGCCCGGCACGAGCTCTCGCACCTGCTGGGCGACTCCCCGGCGATGCGGCAGGCGCGAAGCCTCGCGGCCCGCTACGCCCGCAGCGACGCGACCGTCCTCGTCACCGGCCGCAGCGGCACGGGCAAGGAGCTCGCGGCCCAGGGGATCCACTCGGCCAGCCGCCGGCGCGACCGCCCCTTCGTGGCCATCAACTGCGGGGCCTTCCCGGAGACGCTGCTCGAGTCGGAGCTGTTCGGGTACGACGAGGGGGCCTTCACCGGGTCCAGACGCGGCGGCAAGCCGGGCCTGTTCGAGGCGGCGCACACCGGCACCA
The DNA here is from genome assembly GCA_021782135.1 of Myxococcales bacterium. GTDB lineage: Bacteria > Myxococcota > Myxococcia > Myxococcales > Anaeromyxobacteraceae > Anaeromyxobacter_B. The sequence goes on from JAJXVM010000051.1 coordinate 12,648, forward strand.
TCTTCCTCGACGAGATCGGGGAGCTGCCGCTGCCCCTGCAGACGAAGCTCCTGCGCGTCCTGCAGGAGCGGGAGGTGCTCCGGCTCGGCGGCAGCGATCCCACCCCGGTGGACGTCCGGGTGATCGCGGCCACCAACCGCGACCTCGAGGGAGCCATCGTCGCGGGCGGCTTCCGCGAGGACCTCTACTACCGGCTCGGCATCCTGCGGCTCCACCTCCCGGCGCTCGCCGACCGCCCCGGAGACGTCCTCCCCCTGATCGCGCACCTGCTCCGGGCGGCGCTCCAGCGGCAGGGGGCCGCCTGCGCCGCGGAGCCGGTGCTCCAGCTGCTCGAGCCGCGCCTGCAGGCCTATCCCTGGCCCGGGAACGTGCGCCAGCTGGAGAACGTCGCCGAGCGGCTGTCGGTCCTCCTCGCCGACGCGGAGGGGCCGGTGGGCGAGGCGGAGCTGCGCGCCGTGCTCCCCGAGCTCTACGCCCCGACCGCCGCCGCCGCGCCGGGCTCGCTGGCCGAGCGCTCGCAAGCCCAGATCCTGCGCGTCCTGGCGGAGTGCGGCGGGAACCAGGCGGAGGCGGCCCGCCGGCTGGGCATCGGCCGGACCACCCTCTGGCGCAGGCTGCGCGACGCCCGCTGAGGCGAAGCTACTCCTCCACCTCGTCGAGCCACGTCATCTGGATCGCCTCGAGGACCTTCTCGTTCGAGCCCTCCGGGTCGTCGTCGAACCCGGGCAGCTCGGTGACCCAGCGGTGCAGGTCGGTGAAGCGCACCTTCAGCGGGTCCTGCCCGGGCAGCTTCTCGGCCAGGGCGATGGCGATGTCCCGGGTGTCTCTCCACTTCATGGCCGCCGCCCTCCTCGTTCAGCTCGCGATCCGGTTCCCCGGGATCCGCACCACCACGTCCTCGTCGCCGACACAGGCCTGGCAGCCGAGGCGCGAGCTGGGCTGCAGCCCCATCGCCTCGTCGAGCCGGTCGTCCTCGTTCTCCTCGATGTCCGAGAGCGAGGAGAGCCCCCGCTCCACCCACACGTGGCAGGTGGTGCAGGCGCAGACGCCGCCGCAGTTGTGGGGCAGCTCCACCCGGGCCGCGTCGGCCGCCTCGAGGATCGAGGAGCCGCGCGGCACCTCCACCGTGACCCCTGCCGGCTGGAAGGTGACCTTCGGCATCTAGAGCTCCCCGCCCGGCTTGCCGCCGCCAGTCCCGGCGAACTCCTCGACGCGGTGGCCGGCCATGGCCTTGCCGATGTGCTTGTCCATGCGCCGCTCCGCGAACGCCTTGGACGCGGCGTCCAGGCTCTCGATCCAGGCCTTGATGGCGAGGTAGTCCTTGCCCGCCATGGCCTGGCGCAGCCCCTCGATGCGCTCGTCGATGGGCGCCTTCTCGGCGGGGGTGAGCAGCTCGCCGTCCACCTGGAAGGCGGTCTCGAGGGCGGCGACGATGCGCTCCCCCTCCACCCGCCACTCGACCAGGAAGCGCTCGGTGACGTCCTCCTCGGCGTGCTCGATGCTCTCCACCAGCATCGCCTCGACCTCCTCCTCGGAGAGGCCGTAGGTGGGCTTCACCTGGACGTGCTGCTCGACGCCGGTCTCGAGCTCGCGCGCCGAGACGGAGAGGATGCCGTCGGCGTCCACCGAGTAGGTGATCTCCACCCGGGCGATGCCGGCCGGGAGCGGCGGGATGCCCTTCAGCGTGAAGCGCGCCAGCGAGCGGCAGTCGCGCGCCAGCTCGCGCTCGCCCTGGACCACGTGCACCACCATGCCGGTCTGCCCGTCGGCGTAGGTGGTGAACTGCTGGGTGGCCGAGGCCGGGATGGTGGAGTTGCGCAGCACGATCTTCTCGACCACCCCGCCCATCATCTCCACGCCCAGCGAGAGCGGGATGACGTCGAGCAGCAGCACGTCGTCGCGCCCGCCCTTGTCGAGCGCGTCGGCCTGCACCGCCGCGCCGAGCGCCACCACGGTGTCGGGGTCGAGATCGGTGAGCGGCTCCTGGCCGAAGAGCGCCTTCACGTGCCGGCGCACCAGCGGGGTGCGGGTGGCGCCGCCCACCAGCACCACGCCGTCCACCGGCCGCCCGCCGAGGTGCGCGTCCTCGAGGGCCCGCCGGCAGGGGCCGGTGGTGCGCTCCACCACCGGCCGGATGAGCTCCTCCAGCTCGGCGCGGGCGAGGCGGGCGTCGAGGACGTGCCCGCCGGGCAGCTCCACCTCGGCGTCCACCCGCTCCTCGGTGGTCAGCGCCTCGCGGATCTTCTGGGCCGCGGCCACCGCGCCGCGGAGCAGCGCGGGCGTCAGCTGCTCCACCGGCGGGGTGAGCCCGGTCTCGAGCAGCTTCTGCGCCACCACGCGGTCGAAGTCGTCGCCGCCGAGGTGGGTGTCGCCGCCGGTCGAGAGCACCTCGAACACCCCGCCCTCGAGCTTGAGGATGGAGACGTCGAAGGTGCCGCCGCCGAGGTCGAAGACCGCGAAGGTGCCCTCGCGCCGCTGGTCGAGGCCGTAGGCCAGCGCGGCCGCGGTCGGCTCGTTCACCAGCCGGGCCACGTCGAGCCCGGCGAGGCGCCCGGCGTCCTTGGTGGCCTGGCGCTGGGCGTCGTCGAAGTAGGCGGGGACGGTGATGACGCAGGGCCCGGGGGCGCCGCCCAGGTCCTCGGCGGCGCGCCTCTTCAGCACCCGCAGGATCTCGGCCGAGACCTCGACCGCGGAGACGGCGCGCTTGCCGTGGTTCACCGCGATCTTCACCACCGAGCCGGTCTCGTCGAAGTGGTAGATGCCGCGGTCCTCCGGGCGGATGTCGCCCGGGCCGCGCCCCATGAAGCGCTTCACCGAGAGGACGGTGTCCACCGGCCGCTCGGGCGCCCTGCGGCGAGCGGAGAGCCCCACCTCGATGGAGCCGTCCATGGCGTAGTGGACCGCGCTCGGGAGCAGCGGCCGCCCCTCGTCGGCGGCGATCACGCGGGGGCGGTTGCGCGCGTCCACGCTGGCGACGAGCGAGTTGGTGGTGCCGAGGTCGATGCCGATGGCGCGGGCCATGGTGATCAGTCTCTCCGGGGGGTGTCGCCGGCGTCGGCGAGGATGCTGTCGTAGTAGCGGGCGCGGGCGAGGCGGCGCGAGAGCTCCTCGTGCGGCGCCCCGGCCTCGAAGAGGCGGGCCAGCTCGCCCTCCAGCCCGGCGAGCTTCTCCCGGGCCGCCCGGCAGAGCGCGGCCACCGCCTCGCCGTCTCCCGCGGCGCGCGCCAGGGCCAGCCGCTCCCGCACCTCGAGCTGCTCCTCCAGGAACTCGGGATCGTGGAGCGTGCGCGCCTCGGCGAGCGGGTCGTGTCC
>JAJXVM010000341.1 GCA_021782135.1 Myxococcales bacterium
CGCCGGCCGCCCCGGCGCCCGCCGCCCCGGCCGAGCCGGAGCGGGTGCGCGTGCAGGTGGTCTCGGCGGACAAGAAGCTCGCCGAGAAGCTGGCGCTGGTGATGCCGGAGACGCTCGTCGCCGCGGTCCACCTGCGCGACGCGGGCACGCCGCCGCCCGGGGAGGGGCCGCCCCTGGTGCTCCTCGACCTGCGCCACGGCGGGATGGCGCTCGACGCGGTGAGCTCGGTCCGCCGCGCCCGGCCGCGCGCCATCATCCTGGCGGTGGTGGACGCGGGGGTCTCGCTCTCGAAGGTGTACCAGGCCGGCGCGGTGGCGGCGGTGCCGGGCGACGCCGCGGTGGTGGCCGGCGCCCTGCGCTCGCTGGCCCAGAACCGGCGCGACCTGCTGACCGGCGGCGCCGCCGAGCGCGGGAACGCCACCTTCTCCAAGCTGCGGCGCATCGTCGGCGACCTGCGCGGCGGGCTCATCTCGACCACCATCTCGCTCAGCCTGATGAACATCATCAGCGAGTCGGTGGAGCGGGCGGTGTTCTTCCTGGTGCGCCGCGACGGGCTGGTGGCGCTGGGGGCGTTCGGCAACACGCCGGCCGGGGAGCCCATGGCGCAGCTCGCGCGCGGCCTCGCGCTCTCCCTCTCGGACAAGAACGTCCTCACCGACAGCCTCTCCGACGGCCAGGCCCGCGCCGTGGCCTTCGACGAGGGCCGGTTCCCGGAGAGCTTCCGGGCCCTGGTGGGACGGCCGCGCTCCGGCCAGTGCGCGGTGTTCCCGGTCATCGGCGGGCTGCGCGTCATCGCGCTGGTCTACGCCGACAACGGCCTCTCCAACCGGGCCATCGACGAGCTCGACGTCCTCGGCCTGGCGGCGGCCCAGGCCGGGCTGGCCTTCGAGAACGAGCTGCTGCGCCGCCAGGCGGGCATGTCCCAGTGAGCGTCCAGGTGAACATGAACCACAGCGACACCGAGCAGGTCTTCGCGCGCGGCGGCGACGCCGCCGCCATCCTCGCCGCCCTCCAGGATCCGCGCCCCGACGAGCGCGAGCGGGCCATCGCCCTCGCCGCGCGCCACCTCTCCCCCGAGGCGCTGGGGCGCATGGTCGGCGACGACGAGAACGCCGTGCTGCGCAACGCCGCGCTGACCGCGCTGGAGCGCCAGGGTCCCTACGCCGTGCCGCACCTCATGGCGCTCTCGCGCGACGCCAACCTGGAAGTGGCGATGTTCGCCGTCCAGATCCTCTCGCGCATCAAGGACCCGAGCACGGTCCAGGCGCTCCTGCCGCTGCTCGAGCACCCCGACACCAACATCGCCCAGGCCGCCGTGGAGGCGCTCGGGGCGGTGCGCGCCCGCGACGCGGTGCCCGGGCTCATCCGGCTGCTCCGCGCCGACCTCTGGCTGCAGTTCGCGGCGGTGGCGGCGCTCGGGGAGATCGCGGACGCGCGGGCGGTCCAGCCGCTCATCGAGTCGATCCAGAACGAGATGCTGGCCGAGCCGGCGGTGGAGGCCCTGGGCAAGATCGGCTCCGCCGAGGCGCTGCCCTGCCTGCTCTCGCTGCTGGCCGGGCAGGACCGGCTGCCGCTGCGCGATCAGGTGCTGCGCGCGTCGGCGGCGATCCTGGAGGCGCGCGGCGCGCCCCCGTCGGTCTTCACCCGCTTCCGGCGCAAGCTCGACGAGGAGCAGCTCGAGGCCGGGGTGTGCGAGTACCTGCGCGCGCTGCTCGAGCCGGAGGTGCAGGAGCTGGCGCGGGCCGCCGCCACGCTGGTGCTCTCGGCGCAGCTCGACCGGCTCTACCCGGAGGTGGCGCGGCGGGCCCTCTCGGCCGACGCCGAGGAGGCGCGCTGGACCGCGGCGCTCTGCCGCAAGCACGAGCGGGCGCTGCGCGGGGCCCTGCCGGCGCTGCTCGAGAACCGGGACCCGCGCGTGCGCGGGGGCGCCCTGCTCTGCGCGCCGGCGGTGCCGGAGGCGGTGCCGCTCGTGGTCTCGCGGCTCGGCGACCCGGACCCCGAGGTGCGCGCCGCCGCCTGTCAGGCCCTGGGGCGCTGCCGCGACGTCTCGGCCATCCCGGCGCTGCTGGAGCGCTTCGGCCGGGGCGAGCCGCCCGAGGCGGCCTCGGCGGCGGAGGCGCTCGGCAGCATGCCGGGCCGGAGCCTGCTGGCGCTCGCCCCCTTCGTCGACGATCCGGAGCGGGTGCTCGGGGCGCTCGAGATCCTGGAGGCCGCCCGCAGCCCGCTCTTTTCGGACAAGGTGATCGAGCTGCTCGACGCCCCGGCGGCGCCGGTCCGCCGCGCGGCGCTGCGGCTGCTCGTGCACCAGGACGACGTGGACTACGAGGAGCACCTCGTCCGCAAGCTCGAGGACTCCGACGAGCTGGTGCGGGTGGAGGCGGTGGAGCTGCTGGTCCGCAACGGCTCGACCCGGGCGGTCCCCGCCTTGAGCAAGCTCCTGGCGGTCTCGGACGAGCTCCGCTACCACGTCATCCGGGCGCTGGGCCGGCTGCGGGCGACCGCCGCGGCCCCCGACCTGGAGCGGCTCTTCCCGCGGGCCGGCGGCCACGAGCGGCTCGAGATCGTGGCGGCGCTCATCCGCATCGGCGCGCCCGGGCTCCTCCCCTTCCTCCGCGCCCGGCTCGAGGGCCCCGAGGCGGAGGTGCGCCGCGTCGCCGCGGACGGGATCGCGCGCGTCGCCACCGCGGAGGAGCTCCCCCTGCTGTCCGCGCTGGCCCGGGATCCGGACTGGACGGTCCGGAACCACGCCGGCTGGGGGCTCGGACGGCTCGGGCTCGCCGAGGGGCGCGAGATCCTGCTGGCGCTCGTCCGGGACACGGAGCCGCTGGTGGCCCGCACGGCGCGGGCGGCGCTGGCGAAGCTGCCGCGGTGAGGGCGCGGGGCGAGGACGGGAGCGGGCGGATCTTGGAGGGCGGCGGCGAGGCGGCCAGGAGCCGAGAGGTCTAGAGGGCGACGATGGACGACGTCGAGATCGACTGGCAGGTGCTCAACGAGGCCTTCCTGGAGGAGGCCCGGGAGATCCTGTCCGGGATGGAGACCGGGCTGGTGGCGCTCGAGGCCGACCCGTGCGACGAGGAGCTGCTCCACGGGCTCTTCCGGGCGGTGCACACGCTCAAGGGCTCGGCCGCGCTGGTGAGCTTCACGGGCGTGAGCGACCTCGCCCATCACCTCGAGGGGCTGCTGCAGCAGCTCCGCTCGCACAAGCTGTTCGCGACCACCGAGGTGGTCTCGGTGCTGCTCCGCTCGGTGGACGTGCTGCGCGAGCTGCTGCGGCGCGACCAGCAGGAGGACCGCTCGTCGTACCCCGAGGCGCACGCGCTCAGGGAGCGCGTGGCGGCCCTCTGCGCCCCCGCCGCCGGCGCCGCCGGCGAGGCGCCCCCCGCCGGCCCCTCGATGC
>JAJXVM010000342.1 GCA_021782135.1 Myxococcales bacterium
GCCGCTCGCACACCAGCGCCTGCAGCAGCTGCTCGTCCTCGGGATGGATCCGGGTGATGGAGAGGCCGATGCGGGTCCCGTCGGTCCAGGCCACCAGGGCCTGCAGGAAGATGGAGCGCTCCGCCCACTTGAGCTTGACCGAGGCCTCGTCCCCGCGGCGCAGCGGCGCGGCCCGGTGCGTGCGCACGCCGAGCCCGCCGAAGCCCACGTCGTCGGTGTAGCCGATCCCGTGCCCGGCGATGTGCGCCGACACCCGGGCCCGGATGCGCGGGTGCCGGCGGCGGATGGACCCGGCGCCGGGCGTCTCCACGACCTCGCGGGCCATCGCCCGCCGGACGAGGAAGTCGCGGCCGTGGCACCAGATCGCGAGCTCGTCGGGCGTGAGCGCGCGCGCTCCCTCCAGCAGGAGCCGGTTCTGCTTCTCGAAGTCTGCGCGGGCGGGCGGAGGCATCTCGGTGTCTTCTCTGGGCGAGTCCGGTCAGTCGCCGGCTCGCCGCCCCAGCAAAGGTCCGGTGGGCGCGTCGGCGCGGAGCAGCTCGAGCAGCTCCTTGCAGACCGCCGCGTGGAGGATCCGCTCGTCGGCCGGGTGCACCTGCTCCACGTGGATCCCGACGCGGTCGTCGCAGATCCAGGCGACGCGGCCGAAGAGATAGAGGGAGTGGCTCCCCACCTTGAGCCGCACCGAGGCCTCCTCGGCGCGGCGGGGGCGGTGCTGGCCGGAGATGCGCAGCGAGAGCCCCTCGAACCCGAGGTCCACGGTGAACACGCCGCCGTGGCCGGCGAGGAACCCGGAGAAGACCGCCTCGGCGCGCGGCGAGCGCCGCCTCGTGGAGCCCTGCCGCTCCAGCGCCCGGCGCGCGAGCGCGTCCCGCTCCTCTTTCCAGAGCAGCAGGTCCGGCTGCGGCAGCCGGCGCGGATCCTCGAGCAGGGCCCGGTTCCGCTCCTCGAAGGTGCCGTGCATGGGAGAGCTCGAGCCCACGGTCGCATGCTCGCAGCCAGGGTGGCGGTTGTCCACATCCGGGAGCGCTCGCGGTCCGGTCGCAGGAGGGCCTGTGGTCAGCGGTGGGAGCGGAGCACAGATGCTGCGCAGGTTGACTCCGCCGGGGGTGAGCGCGTTCCATGTGAGCGTGTCGATCCCCCGCTCGCGCGGCGACCTCCAGGCCTTCATCCGGGCGCGAACCGCGCCGACCAGGGTGCCGCTCTGCCCGGAGCTCGCGATCTACGCCGCCACCGAGGTCACGCCTCTCTGGCACGCCACGGCGGCCGAGCTGCGGGACTGGGACGACTCGCCCTTCTGGGCGTTCCCGTGGGCCGGAGGGCAGGCGCTGGCGCGCTGGATCCTGGACCACCCCGAGGTCGTGCGCGGCCGGCGCGTCCTCGACTTCGCGGCCGGGAGCGGCCTCGTGGGGCTCGCCGCGGCGCGCGCCGGCGCGGCGAGGGTGGTGGCCGCCGACATCGACCCGTTCTGCGACGCGGTCGTCCCGTTGAACGCCGATCTCAACGGCCTCGCCGTGGAGGCCCACGGGGACGACCTGCTCGGGCTGCCACTCGAAGGCTTCGACCTGGTCCTGGCGGGAGACGTCTTCTACGAGCGCGCGCTCGCCGCCCGCAGCCTCTCGTGGTTCGGCGAGCTGGTCGCGCGCGGGGTCCCGGTCCTCGCGGGCGATCCGGGCCGCAACTACTCGCCCTCGGCCGGGGTCCGGCCGCTGGCCGAGTACGACGTGCCCTCCTCGAGCGACGTCGAGGCGAAGGACCTGCTCCGCGCCCGGGTCCTCGAGCTGCTGGCGGACGCCGCCGGCTACGGGGAGTAGAAGCAGAGCGTGGCCTGCCAGGCGACGATCCCCGCGAAGGCGACGCACAGGGCCCTCAGCGCCCGCACCGCGAAGCGGGCGGTGAGCGCCGCCACCAGCAAGGCGAGGCCGAGCTTCACGCACAGGAAGCCGGAGATGCCGAGCGAGAGCGCCGCCGCCATGATCGGGTTCACCTCGCCCGCGCCACGTCCCACCAGCCACGCGGTGGTGACGGCGTCCACGAGGTTCAGGGAGACGAAGACGGCGGCGAGGACCGGGGGCCTCATGCTGTGGACAAAGGTCCCACCCGTCCCGTCGTTCGGCCAGCCGCCGGACGGGGAAGGCTCGGAGCGGGGGCCGCGCTGCGGTCTTGACCCGGCCCGAGCGGTCCTCTAGTCCTTCGCCTCCCTCCCGGGATTCGCCGACATGTCCGACCCCCTCCAGCAACTCCTCGCAGACGGCGTCATCGACGCGGTCGTCGCCCGGCTCAAGAGCGGCAAGGAGGCCGACATCTGGCTGGTGCAGCACGCCGGCGAGGTGGTGGCCGCCAAGATCTACAAGGACCTCCACGCGCGCAGCTTCCACAACAACGCCGCGTACAAGGAGGGCCGCCAGGTCCGCGACACGCGCACCCAGCGCGCCATGACCCGCGGCAGCCGCTTCGGCCAGCGCGCCGCGGAGGAGGCCTGGAAGGCCAAGGAGTCGGAGGCGCTCTACACCCTCCACGCCGCCGGGGTGCGCGTGCCCCGGCCGGTGCTGTTCTACGAGGGGGTGCTCCTGATGGAGGCGGTGGTGGACGCCGAAGGGCACGCCGCGCCCCGGCTGGTGGAGAGCGCCGTCCCGCCCGAGCGGGCCGCCGAGCTGTACGCCGACCTGCGCCAGCAGGTGGTGCGGATGCTCTCCTGCGACCTCATCCACGGCGATTTCTCGCCGTACAACGTGCTCCTCGCCTGGAACGGCCCGACGGTCATCGACTTCCCGCAGGTGGTCGGCGCGGCCCACAACAGCCAGGCCGAGCGCTTCTTCCAGCGCGACCTCGAGACCATCCGCCGCTTCTTCGCCCCGCTCGATCCCGCGGTGGCGGCCGCCAGCGGCGACGCGAGGGAGATCTGGCGCGCCTACGTCCGGCGCGAGCTCACCCCCGACTTCGTGCCGAGCGGCAGGCCGGCGCCGGAGGAGCAGCGGAGGCACGGGCACCGCGGGCACGAGCCGCACCGCGGTGCCGCTCCCTCCCCGCCGCGCGGGGAGGGCCGGGGCGGGGCGGCCACCGGGCCCCGCCCGCAACACCGGCGTCCCCCGCCCGGGAACCCCGGCGAGCCCCACGCGCACCTCGGTCACCGCGGCGCCCCCTCGAAGCGCCCCGAGGCCGCCCCCTCCCCGGCCCTCCCCCGCTCCGCGGGAGAGGGGAAGAGGTCTCCCGAGGCAGCGCCCCCCCCGCCGCGCGCCGCCCACCACGGCCACCGCGAGCCCCAGCACGGCCACCGCGAGCCCCAGCACGACGGCCACCGCGGCGCCCACCCCGCCCACCCCGCCCACCCACCAACCCACCCACCCCCGACGCCGACCGACCGACCCCGGCCACCCGGCCGACCGACC
>JAJXVM010000052.1 GCA_021782135.1 Myxococcales bacterium
GGCGGCGCCGGCCGCCTGCGCCGCGGAGCGGCCCGGGCGATCGCGCTCCGCGCCGCCCTCGCGCGAGGCGCCCTCAAGCGGCGCCGGCGATGATCCGGTCATACAGCTCCTCGTAGTCGCGGGCGACCACCTCGAGCCGATAGAGCTGGCTCACCCGAGCCCGGGCCCGAAGGCCCAGCCCCCGCCGCGCCACCTCGCCCATGTCGAGCAGCTCCCGGAGCGCCGCGGCGAGTGCCTCGGGGTCGCGCGGGCCGACCACTCGCCCGGTGTCGCCCACGATCTCGGCCGAGTCCCCCGCGTCCGTCACCACGCAGGGCACCCCGCAGGCCATCGCCTCCCCGATCACGTTCGGGAAGCCCTCTCCGACGGAGGAGGAGCAGGCGACGTCGAGCGCCGCCTGGAGGCGAGGGATGTCGGAGCGAGGCCCGAGGAGGTGCACCACGCCCTCGAAGCGCTCCGCCCGCACCGCGCCGGAGAGGGCGGGGTTCTCCGGCACGATCTCCCGCCCGCAGAGCAGGAAGTGGACCTCGGGCCGGACCGCGTGCAGCCGCCCGGCCGCGGAGAGGAAGGTGCGATGATCCTTGTTCGGATCGAAGCGCGCCACCAGCCCGACGAGCGCGGTCTCGGGCGCCAGGCCCAGCTCGCCCCGGACGCTCGCGCGCGCCCCGGGGTCGGGGCGGAAGGCGGAGAGGTCGAAGCCGTTCGGGATCACCCGCAGCTTGGAGGTCCGGAAGCCGAGCTCGGTCGCCCGATCCTTCGACGCCGTGGAGCAGCAGATCACCATCCGCGGGACCCAGCCGGAGAGCGCGGCGCAGGTCCGCTCGGTGATGCCCGTCAGCCGCGATCTCGACGCCGGATCGAGGGCGCTGTGGCGGATGTTCCAGACCACCGGGACCCCGGTCAGCACCGCGGCGATTCCCCCCAGGAGATCCGAGTGCATGAGCCAGGTCTGGAGGAGCTCCGGTCGGTGGCGGCGCAGCAGCCGGACGAGGCGGGCGAGGGCGCCGGGGTTCGGGACGCCGCGGCGCATGCCGAGCGTGTGCACCTCGATCCCGAGCCGCTGGATGCGCTCGACCATCGCGCCGCCGCGCAGCAGCGACACCACCTCCGGGCTGAAGCGCGCCCGGTCGGTGGCCGTGAGGAGCTTGTAGAGCATCGTCTCCGTTCCGCCGGCCTCGAGCCCGGTGATCAGATGGACGATCTTCGCGGGCGTCATCGCGGCTCGGTCCGCGAGAGCAGGCGTCCGTACTCGACGCGCACCTGCTCCCAGATGGCCTCCGGGCGGAAGTGCTGGAGCACGCGCTCCCGCGCCTGCCGGCCGTGCCGCGCCCGCAGCTCCGGGTCCTGCGCGTAGGCCCGCAGCGCGGTCGCCAGCCCCTCGGCGTCGCGCGGCTCCACCAGGGTCCCCGTCCGACCGTCCTCCACGGCGTCCACGCAGCCCGGGACCCGGGTCCCCACGATGGGCAGCTTCATCGCGGCCGCCTCGAGCGCAACGTTGGGGAACCCCTCGCGGTAGGTCGGGAGCGCCACCACGTCCATGGCCGCGTAGTACGGCGGCACGTCGTGGACCACTCCGGCGAAGTGCGTCCGCTCGTCGGCGCGAAGCCGCTCCTCCACGCCCGGCTCGACGCCGGCCATCTCCTGGGGCCCCACGACGAGCAGGTGCAGCCTCGGGTCGCTTCGCAGGCGCGCCCACGCCTCCGACAGCTCGAGCACGCCCTTGTCCCGCGAGAGCCGGCCCACGAACCCCACCACCACGGCGTCCGGGGGGATCCCCAGCCGGCCGCGCACCTCCGCGCGAACCGAGAGCGGCAGCGGCCGGAACTTCCTCTCGGCGTCCACTCCGTTCCCGCTCCCGCCGAGCGGCACCGAGATCTTCTGGGAGGGGCAGAGCCCCTCCTCGACGGCGATCGACCGCATCGAGTGGCTCACCGAGAGGACCCGATGGGCGAGGGAGCAGGAGAGCCGCTCGCTCGTGCGCAGGATCCGGTGCCTCCAGCCGGTAGCCGTGACGAAGGGCAGCCCGCGGATGTGGTAGACGCGGACCGGCACCCCGGCGAGCCAAGCGGCGATCATCCCGAGCAGCCCGCCTTTCGGCGTGTGCGAGTGGACGATCTCGGGGCGGACGCGCCGCAGGAGAGTCCACAGCCGGTACAGCCCGACCAGATCGCGCAGCGGCGTGATGGCCCGGAACATCGGCACGCCGTGCACCGGCACGCTCTCGCTCTCCCCGAAGGCGTCCAGGGCAGGCCCCGGGGAGGAGACGACGTGCACCTCGAAGCCATGCTCCCGCAGGTACGTCACCTGCCCGGCGAGATGGGTCTTGAGCGAGACCGGCACGGTGGTCACGTGGACCACTTTCGGCCGGCGGCCGACTCGCCCGGGCCGGCGGGGCTCCGCCAGGAGCGACGAGCCGATCGCGTCCGGCGCTGGCGCCGACTCGGCGCCGTCGATGGCCACGCGCTCTGCTCGCCACGATTCCATCTTCGCCCCGGACACGTGCCGTGGATCGCCGCGCCCGCCGACCCTGACGCACGCCGAACGATTCTAAACACCGTCCTCGCCGCCGGTGCGCGTCCAGGCGGCGCTCGCCCCAAGGGAGGCGAACATGCCCCAGCGTGCGTCCCGGACTCACGGCACGCGCGCTCGACCCTCCCGGAGAGGCGAACGCGGCGACCGGGACGCTTACCTTCCAGGTCCGTCGCGCCGCGCCTCACACCTCCCCGGGGGAACCATGAGCACCGAGTTGCTGTCACGGATCACGTCGCGGAGCGCGCGCGTGGGCGTCATCGGCCAGGGCTACGTCGGCCTTCCGCTGGCGCTGGTCTTCCGCGAGGCGGGCTTCCCGGTGCTCGGGCTGGATCTCGATCCGCGCAAGGTCGAGGCGCTGCGCCGCGGCGAGTCGTACATCAAGCACATCGGCCCGGAGCGAGTCGCGGCCGCGGTCGCCAGCGGCCAGTACGAGGCGACGACCGACTTCGGCCGGCTCACCGAGTGCGACGCGATCCTCATCTGCGTGCCCACCCCGCTCGGGCCCCACCGCGAGCCGGACAACTCCGCCATCCACGCCACGGCGCGCCAGATCGCGGCGCGGCTCCGGCCGGGGCAGCTCGTGGTCCTCGAGTCGACCACCTACCCGGGCACGACCGACGAGGAGGTGCTCCCGATCCTGCGCCAGAGCGGCCTGGACTGTCCGCGCGACTTCCTCCTCGCCTTCTCGCCCGAGCGCGAGGACCCGGGCCGCTCCGACTTCACCACCCGCACCATCCCCAAGGTGGTCGGCGGGATCAACCCGCAGTCGACCGAGGCCGCGGCCTCCCTCTACGGTTCGGCTCTCGAGCGGGTGGTGCCGGTCTCGAGCGCGCGCGTCGCCGAGAGCGCCAAGCTCCTCGAGAACGTCTTCCGTTCGGTGAACATCGCGCTCGTGAACGAGCTGAAGATGATCTTCGCGCGGATGGGGATCGACCTGTGGGAGGTCATCCGCGCGGCCGAGACCAAGCCCTTCGGCTTCATGCCGTTCTACCCCGGACCGGGGCTGGGCGGGCACTGCATCCCCCTCGACCCGTTCTACCTCTCGTGGAAGGCGGCCGAGCACGGCGAGTGGGCCCGCTTCATCGAGCTCGCCGGCGAGATCAACACCCGCATGCCCCGCTACGTGGTGGATCGGCTGGCCGACGCCCTCAACGAGGACGGCAAGGCCCTCAAGGGATCCAAGGTGCTGGTGCTCGGCCTGGCCTACAAGGCCAACATCGACGATGACCGGGAGTCGCCCTCCTACGAGATTCTTGAGCTGCTGCAGGAGCACGGGGCGCGGGTCGACTACTGCGACCCGTTTTTCCCGGCCACGCGCAAGGGGCGCAAGCACGACCTGTCGCTGGAGTCGGTGCGCTGCACGCCCGAGGTCTTCGCCCGGTACGACGCGGTGCTCGTCGCCACCGGCCACGACGCGTTCAAGGATCGCGCCCTCTACCGGGACGTCCCGCTGGTGCTCGACACGCGGAACCTCGTCGCCTCGCTGCCGTCGGGGAAGGGCCCAGCGCGGCTGGTGAAGGCCTGAGGTCGCGGCCCGGGGCGGTGAGCCATGCCGCGCATCTACCTGTCCGTGCCGCACATGGGGGGCAACGAGGAGCGCTACGTCGGCGAGGCGTTCGCCTCGAACTGGCTCTCGACGGTGGGCCCGAACCTCGAGGCGTTCGAGCGCGCCTTCGCGGACCGGCTGGGACGCCCGGCGGTGGCGCTCGGCAGCGGCACCGCCGCCATGCACCTCGGGCTCCGGCTCCTGGGCGTCGGTCCCGGCGACGAGGTGCTGGTCTCGGACCTCACCTTCGTCGCCAGCGTGAACCCCATCCGCTACCTCGGCGCCACCCCTGCCTTCGTGGACAGCGATCCCGAGACCTGGATGATGAGCCCGGCCCTGCTCGCGGAGGCGCTCGAGGAGCGCGCCCGCCGCGGGCAGCGGCCCAAGGCGGTGGTGGTGGTCCACCTCTACGGGCAGTGCGCCGACCTCGATCCCATCCTCGCCGCCTGCCGCCGGCACGACGTCCCCGTGCTCGAGGACGCCGCCGAGGCGCTCGGGGCGACCTACAAGGGCCGGCCGGCGGGCGCGTTCGGCGCGGTCGCCGCCTTCTCCTTCAACGGCAACAAGATCATCACCACCACCGGGGGGGGCATGCTGGTGGCGGAGCGCCAGGAGCAGGTGGACCGGGCCCGCTTCTGGTCCACCCAGGCGCGGGAGCCGGGCCTGGCCTACTCGCACCTGGACATGGGCTACAACTACCGGCTCTCGAACGTGCTCGCCGGCATCGGCCGCGGCCAGCTCGAGGTGCTCGAGGAGCGGGTGCGCCAGCGGCGGGCGGTGGCGTTCCGCTACCGCGACGGCTTCGCGGACCTCCCCGGGCTCACGCTCATGCCGCAGGCTCCCTACGGGCTCCACACCAACTGGCTGTCCTGCTTCCTGGTCGATCGCGCGGCGCTCGGCGTCTCGCGGGATCAGCTGATCGCCGCGCTCGCGGCGGAGGACGTCGAGGCCCGGCCGGTCTGGAAGCCGATGCACCTCCAGCCGCTCTACCGCGACTGCGCGTGCTCCGGAGGCGCGGTCTCGGCAGGGCTGTTCGAGCGCGGGATCTGCCTCCCCAGCTCGAGCAGCCTCTCCGAGGCGGATCAGGAGCGCGTGATCCGGATCATTCGCGCCGCCGCCGGGCGCGCGAAGGGACGTTGAGCGAGATCCAGACAGCGCGTGAGCGCCCGGCGCGTCCACCGGGCGAGCGACACGGCGTGGCGCAGGCCCCGCTCCCACGCGGGGAGGGACTCACATAGGCTCCGGCTGTAGGCGAGCAGGCGAGCCATGTTCACTTGGCCTCGCTCGTGGCATCGGGGGCACTCGGGGGTGGGCGGATGGATTCCAAGGCGGCCAACGACTCCTTCCCGCGGACGAGCTCGACTCGCGATTCGCTGTCCTGGAAGGACGGCGCGGCCGCGCTCCTCGGGGCCGGACCGCTCCTCCCGCAGGCCTTCATCAGCACGCCGCGGCGCCTGGCCCTGCTCGCCGCCGACGCCCTGGCGACCGCCTTCGCCCTCGAGCTCGCCCTCTGGCTGCGCTTCGAGGGACAGGTCCCGCCGCGGTACCTGGCGGCCCTCCCCGCCGCCCTGGCGCTGCTCCTTTTCGCCCGCCTGGCGGCCAACTTCTCCGCCTCGCTCCACCGCTGGTCCTTCCGCCTCTCCGGCCTCCCC
Source organism: Myxococcales bacterium (assembly GCA_021782135.1). Taxonomy (GTDB): domain Bacteria; phylum Myxococcota; class Myxococcia; order Myxococcales; family Anaeromyxobacteraceae; genus Anaeromyxobacter_B. Next base: position 5,731 of record JAJXVM010000052.1, read on the forward strand.
GACGCGGTGCGGATCGGGATCGCCTCGGTCGCGGGCAGCCTGCTCTTCGTGCTCCTCTGCCCCGCCCTGGTGCCGGGCGGGATGCCGCGCGGGGTGTACGCCCTCGAGCTGTTCCTCGCCACCACCGCCTTCGGCGCGATCCGGTTCGGCCCTCGCGTGGGCTTCGGCTGGCTCGGCGAGCGCGCGCGCAGCGGGTCCGGCGCGGCGCGCACCATCGTCGTCGGCTCCGGCAGCGAGGCCGAGCTGCTCGCCCGGGACGTGCAGCGAAACCCCGAGAGCAAGTTCCTCCTCGTCGGCTTCGCCTCGGACGACCCGGCCATGGTGGGCTGCCGCATCGACGGCAGGCCGGTGCTGGGGCTGCTCCGGGACCTGCCCGAGCTCATCCGCCGCCACCGGGCCCAGATGGTGCTCCTGGCCGACCCCTGCCTCCCCGCGGCCCGCATCCGCCAGACGCTCGACCTCTGCGCCGGGAGCCGGGTGCGCTTCAAGATCATCCCCACCCGCCAGCAGCTCGAGCGGCTCTCGGTGGCGATGCTCGAGGACGTCTCCCCGGAGGACCTGCTCCCCCGCGAGAGCGTGGCCTTCGAGGAGGAGGAGATCCGTCTCCTCGTTCGCGACCGGCGCGCGCTGGTGACCGGCGCCGGGGGATCCATCGGCTCCGAGCTCTGCCGCCAGCTGGTGCGCCACGGGGTGCGGCAGCTCGTCATGCTCGACATGAACGAGAACGCCCTCTACCTCAACAGCCGCCGGCTGTCGGAGCTCCACCCCGAGGTGGACATCCGCGTCGAGGTGGCCGACGTCCGGGAGCAGCAGCCGCTCCTGCGGATCGGCAAGCGCTACCAGCCCCAGGACGTCTTCCACGCGGCCGCCCACAAGCACGTCCCGCTGATGGAGACCGCGCCGGACCAGGCGGTCAAGAACAACGTCTTCGGCACGCTCCACGTGGCCCGCATGGCGCAGGCCTGCGGGGCCGAGCGCTTCGTGCTCATCTCCACCGACAAGGCGGTGAACCCGAGCTCGGTGATGGGGGTCACCAAGCGCGTGGCGGAGCAGGTGATGCTCGACCTCGCCGGGCGCTCGCGGACCCGCATGACGGCGGTGCGGTTCGGGAACGTGCTCGGCTCGGCCGGCAGCGTGATCCCGATCTTCAAGCAGCAGATCGCCGCGGGGGGGCCGGTGACCGTCACCCACCCGGAGTGCACCCGCTACTTCATGACCATCCCCGAGGCGGTCGGACTGGTCCTCCTGGCGGGCCTCGGCGGCTACGGCCAGCTCTGCATCCTCGACATGGGCGATCCGATCCGGATCGCGGAGCTGGCCCGCAACCTCATCGCCATGGCCGGCCACGTCCCGGACGAGGAGATCCCCATCGTCTACACCGGCCTGCGCCGGGGAGAGAAGCTGCACGAGGAGCTGCTCACCGAGCAGGAGGAGCGGACGCAGGCGGTCAGGAACCGCATCCGGGTGGCCACCTGCGCCACGCCGGCCCGCGATCTCGCCACGCGCCTCTCCGCCTTGCGCCAGCTCGCCGAGGACGGGGACGGCGAGGGCATCATCGAGGCGCTGCAGCAACTCGTCCCCAGCTACCGGCCGGCGCGAGCGCCGCGCCCGGAGCAGGCTCAGCCGGCGCCGGCGCCCCTCCCTCGCCTCCGGACGGCCACCTGGAACGGCACGGGGCTGGACGGCCCGGCCGACTCGGCCGGCGCACCACCCTGAGGACTCGCCATGGAGCTTCCCAAGAACGTGCCCAGCGCTCTCGAGCGGGATCGGCCCGCGAACGTGCGCGTCATCGCGCCCGCGCCCGACGGGCCATGGGTGCGCAGCGCGCTGCGGAGCGCGGAGCCCACGCTGGCCGAGTACGCCTGGACCCTCGCCGAGGGGCGCTGGGCCATCGTCGCGGTCGTGCTGCTCTGCCTGCTCGGCGGGGCCGCCTACCTGTTCGTCGCGCCGCCGGTGTACGTCGCCCGCAGCCTGGTCCAGGTGGAGCACCGTCAGCGCACGCTCGCCGGCATCGAGGAGCTGAGCGAGGCGCTCGGCGAGAAGCCGCCCGCCGACGCCGAGATCGAGGTGCTCCACTCCCGGATGCTGCTCGGCGCGGTCGTCGACGAGCTCCAGCTCGATCTCCATGCCGCCCCGCGATACTTCCCGGTGATCGGGCGGGCCTTCGCGCGCCACTGGCGCGGGCCCGGGCTGGCGCCGCCGCGCGTGGAGTCGCCCCGCTACGCCTGGGGAGGCGAGAAGATCCACCTTCAGCGGCTCGAGGTCTCGGACGATCTCCTCGACCGGCAGCTGCTCCTCACGGCCGTGGAGGGCGGGCGCTACCAGGTTTCGGTGGACGGGGCGACGCTCCTCGAGGGCGTCGTCGGGAAGGTCGCCTCGACCCCGCCCGGTCCCCAGCGCGCCGAGCTCTACCTCTCCGAGCTGGTCGCGCGGCCGGGGACGGAGTTCTGGATCTCGAAGCAGAGGCGCGAGGACGTCCTGGACTCGTTGCAGGCGCAGGTCCGGGTCGAGGAGCGCGGGAAGCGATCGGGCATCCTGGTCCTCGAGCTGGAGGGGACCGATCGTTCGCGCATCACGGCCATCCTCAACGCGGCCATCGACACCTACCTGCGCCAGAACGTCGAGCAGAAGTCGGCCGAGGCGTCGAAGACGCTCGCCTTCCTCGAGTCGCAGCTGCCGTCGCTCAAGGCCAACGTGAACGGCGCGGAGGCCGCCTTCAACGCCTTCCGGCTGAGGAACGGCACCGTCGATCTCTCGGCGGAGACCAAGGCCATGATGGACCGCTCCGCGGCGCTCGAGAAGGACATCTCGGAGCTAGAGCTGAAGCGGTCCGAGCTCCGCCAGAGCTTCACCGACAACCACCCGAACCTCATCGCGGTGGCGAAGAAGCTCGCGCTCCTCCGCAGCGAGCAGGCCCAGATCAACGCGCGGATGCGCACCCTCCCGACCGCCGAGGTGAACTCGGGGCGCCTCACCCGGGACGTGAAGGTCGCGTCGGAGCTCTACGTGGCGCTCCTCAACCGGGCCCAGGAGCTCAAGGTGGCGAAGTCCGGCACCGTGGGCGACGTCCGGATCATCGACCGCGCGTATCCTCCGGCCCACCGCTCCAGCCCGAAGTCCGGCGCGGTCCTGACCCTGGCCTCCCTGCTCGGCCTCGGCCTGGGCGTGGTGGTCGTGCTGACCCGCCGCGCCATGGACCAGCGGGCCGAGGACGCCGAGGAGATCGAGACCGCCACCGGGCTCTCCGTCTACGTGAGCGTGCCCCACAGCGAGGCCGAGGCGCGGCTCCCGCGCGGAACTTCCCGCTCCCGCGGCACCCCCCTGCCCTTCCTCGCGGCCGAGGACCCGGGCGACCCGGCCGTCGAGACCATGCGCAGCCTGCGCACCAGCCTGCAGTTCGCGCTGCTGGAGGCCCCGAACAACGTCGTGACCTTGACCGGTCCCGCGCCGGGGGTGGGAAAGTCCTTCGTCTCGGTGAACCTCGCCTACGTGCTCGCCTCGACCGAGCGGCGGGTGTTGCTGGTGGACGGCGATCTCCGCCGCGGCCGGATCCACCGGTACTTCGGGATCGAGCGCAAGCCCGGCCTCTCCGACGTGGTGAGCGGCTCCGCCCGACTGGAGGACTGCCTCCACGCCACCCACGGCGGCCAGCTCTTCGTGCTCCCCACCGGCCGGATCCCGCCGAACCCGGCCGAGCTGCTCGCCAGCCAGCGCTTCGAGACGGTCCTGAACGAGCTCTCGCGCCTGTTCGACCTGGTCATCGTGGACACGCCGCCGCTGCTCGCGGTCACCGACTCGCTGCTCGTGGCCCGGCACGCCGGCGTGAACCTGCTCGTGCTGCGCGCCCGCCAGCACACCATGCGCGAGATCTCCCTCTCGGCCAAGCAGTTCGCCCAGAACGGCACCCGGCTCCACGGCGCGGTCCTGAACGACGTTCGCGCCAGCCGCGGCCACTACGGCCGCCACGGGCGGTACCTCAGGTACGAGTACCGCTCGGAGGCGTCCGACTGAGGTCCCGGGCCGGCGCCGCGCCGGCGCACAGCTCCGCCGCGAGCGCCACCAGCGCCTCGAAGCCGCGCAGCACGTGGCGCGGGCGCCGGCCGGCGTCCGCGGGGTACAGGTTCTCCTCGTGCTCGAGGAGCACGGTGGTCCAGCCGAGGGCGTCGGGGGCGTCGAAGTCCTTCGCCGGGTTGTCGCCGACGTAGACGAAGCCGGCCGCGTCCGGGTGGGCCGCCATCACCCGCTCGTACCCCCAGGGGTGCGGCTTCCAGAACGCGCGTCCGCGCTCGTCGGTGAAGATCACCGGCGCGAACGGCAGCGAGAGCCCCAGCGCCTCCCACTTGCGCCGCTGCACCTCGACCCGGCCGTCGCTCAGCAGCGCCAGCCGGTGCCCACCCGCCAGCAGGGCCCGGAGCGCCGGCACGGCGCCGGCGCGCGGCGCGAGCGCGGGGCGGTGCTCCCGGTAGGCGGCCACCAGCCGCGGCAGCCAGCGCGCCGCCTCGGCCCCGCGCAGCGCCAGCAACTGCTGGAAGAGGTCGCGCTCCCCGGTGCGGCGCCAGCGCTCCACCAGCCACGCTCCGGCCGGTTCGCCGCCCGCCAGCTCTCGATCGAGCACCGCCCCGGCGGCCCGAAGCCCCGACTCGACGTACTCGCGCTCCGACACCAGGGTGTCGTCGAGGTCGAAGCAGACCACCAGGGGGCCGAGGCTCATCGGAGCCCCGGGACGAAGATCGCGTCGTCGTACCGGAGCATCACCAGCCCGTCCTGCCACCCGTCGAAGACCGGCAGGGACTGCCCGCTCAGGAGGTCGAGGATCCGTCCCGGATAGTTCGCGCCGGCGGCGTCGGAGAGCGGGTAGCCGCCGCCGAACCGGGCGTTGACCTCGAAGAAGCTGACCCGCCCGTCCGGACGGCGGAAGCACTGGAGCGTGATGCAACCCTGACAACCCCCGAGCGCCTCCACGAGTCGCATCGACTCGGCCATGAGGACCGGATCCTTGTGGGTGCGCCCCTTCGAGATCTCGCCGGCGCGGACCTCGAGCCGGCGCCGCGGCACGGCGCACAGGGCCCGTCCCGCCAGGTCGGCCAGGACGTCGACGGTGAACTCCTCGCCGGCCTCGAGGGTCTGCACCAGCGCCCGCCGGGTGCGGGGGACGTGGAAGCGGAGCTCGTCGGGGCCGCGGAGGGCGACCGCGCCCACGCTGCTGCTCCCGTCCTCGGGCTTGAGGAAGAGCGGGTACTCGAGCCGCTCGGGCCGCTCGAGCTCCTCGGGCGTGAGGGAGCGCGGCGCCTCGAACCCGAGCGCGCGGAAGCGCTCGGCGCTGCGGCGCTTGTCCCGGGCGAGCAGCACGGTGGAGAGCTCGCTCACCACGGGGTGGCACCCCTCCCGGAGGAAGCGGCCCCTCTCTCGCGCCAGCACCTCCAGCTCCGGGTCGATGAGCGGCACGATCAGGGAGACCCGCTCGCGGCGCACGATGTCGAGGAGCGCGGGGACGTATTCCGGGCTCGAGCAGGGCGGCACGAGGAAGCCGCCGTCCGCGTCCTGGATCCCGGCGCTCAGGACCGAGGCGTCGGCCGCCAGCACCCGGCCGGTCGGGGACCGCCGCGAGATCTCGCGCCGGAACGCCCGCAGCAAGGACACCCGACGACCGACGCTGGTGAGGAGCACGTTCATCGGACGGGTCCATTCTACGGACTTCCCCGCTCGGCGGCCTGCCTGGCCGCGGTCTCGCTGGGGTTCAGCCCCGGTACGGCGGGCAGTAGCCCTCGCGCGGCGCCCAGGTCTGGCCCGTGGCCTCGGCGAAGGCCAGGCGCGCGCGAACCTGCTCCTCGCAGGCCCGGGCGTCGTGGACCAGGCAGGCCACCCGGAACGGGACCACGCCGTGCGGCGCGAAGGCCAGCTTGTGCCGGTAGACGCCGTCGCCGCCGCGGTAGCCCCCGCCGAGCACGTACCGGAGCTTCCCCCGCGCGGCCGCCCACGCGGCCACCTCGTGGCGGAGCAGATCGTTCGGGCGCGCCGGGAAGTGCTCGGCGCGAGTGCCACCGAGGAAGGCGTACGCGTTCTCCGCCGAGCAGAGCACCAGCTCCGAGGAGACCACCTCGCCACCCAGGCGCGCGAGGAAGAAGGCGAACTGGCCGCTCAGCCGAGCCACGAGCTGCTCGAAGAAGGCGCGAGGGAGGAAGTACCAGCCCTCGGCGGCGCGGCGGCGCATCGTGTGCCGGTAGACGTCGAGGAAGGCGTCGAGCCCGGCGCCGGTCTCGTCCACCTCCACCGTCACTCCGGCCCGGCGCGCGTGGCGCACGTTGTTTCGCGCGTTGGGCCGGTAGCGGGCCCAGACCGCGTCGGGGCCCCCGTCGAGCGCGCAGACCACGTTCTGCTGCCGCGGGGTCACGACCGGCGGCACCGCGGCGAGCTGGCCGGGGACGACCGAGAGCCGGAGCATGGTCGAGATCACGCGCTCCTGGCGGCACCAGGCCGCGTACCTGGCCCAGAAGGTCGCGTCCCCCCTTGCCCCCTCCCCCCACGTGAAGGGGCCGCCGTAGCCGTACGGGCTGGCCGCGTCCCAGCGCTCCTCGCCGGGCCCGGCCCACGGCTCGGCGCCGAGCGGTCGCAGGATGAGGGGGAGCATCACGTTCCACCCCTCCCCCCGCCCCACGAAGCACACCACCCGGTCGCACGCGCGGGCGAAGAGCCGCGCGTACTCCGGGTGGGCCATCACCTCGCGCCCCGGCCAGCTCCGCCAGAGCGCCTCCCAGGCCGCGGCCTCCCCCGGCCGGGCGGCATCGAGGATCCGCCAGGCAGGGGTCGGCTCATCCTGGACCGCGCCGGCGACCGCGGTCCCGGGTGGACCGGGCAGCCGCATGGCGCCGCTCAGGGGCATGCGGTGAGCGCCATCCCGCTGCTGGAGTCGAGGCACGAGCACTGGATGGTCACGCTGCGGGAGTCGGACAACCCGGTGCCCGGATCGGTGGCGGTGAAGGTGAGCGTGCAGGTCTCCTCGGCCGAGTCCACCCAGGTCGCGGAGAGCCCGTTGGTGGGCGTCGAGTACAGGCCGTGCGTACAGGCGGCGTTCTCGGTCCAGGCATAGGCCAGCGACCCGGAGCCGCCCTGCACCGTCGCCGTCAGCTGGACCGGCGTCCCCACCAGGACCGTCGGGCCGGTGGGGCTGGCGACGAAGGAGGTGATCACCGGGCCCGTGGCGGCCTGCTGCGAGGAGCTGATGGTGATGGAGATGCTGGTCCGCTCCCCCTTGGTGAGGGTGATCGCGGATCCGTTCTCCGCCTCGGCCTCGCCGAGCTCCACGCCGCTCTGATCGAAGGCGTGGGCGCGGAACACGTAGGTGCCGGGCGCGAGCTCCACCAGGCCGGAGAAGGCGCGGCCCGCGGTGGCGTTCTCGAAGGAGCTGGTCTTGTCCGTGAGCAGGACCTTGCTCTGGTCCGCCGACAGGGCCTCGAAGGTGATCGAGACCGCCGCGGTGCCGGCCAGCGCCTGGTAGTTCACCGTCGCCATCGAGCTGGAGGACGAAGACGTCGCGGTGGTGGTGCCATTCGCCTTCGCGCAAGCGAGCGTCACGGCGAGCATCGAGATCGAAAGGAGCCTGGCTTTCATTTTTCCCTCGCACGCGCGGACGAGAAGCTGTCGCGCGAGGGCACGCTATGCACGCGGGTGGGGAAGAGGGCGCTCCCTGAGAGGGCAAGGCACCCAACGGACCGCTGCGCGGCGCCCCCGCGTGCCAGTCCGTGAACCTCGCTCACGGTACGCGCCGAGGGGCGCGAACCGGACCCAGCGTACGCGCAAGGGATCGCGCGCCGCTCCCGGACCGGCGCCTCAGGCGATCTCGAGCCACTCGAACCACACCGGGTGGTTCGCCTTGTACCACTCCAGCACCTTGCGGATGGCGGCCTGCTTCTCCTTCGGCATCACCTTCTCGTCCACCCGGTCGAAGTGGACGCGAATGTGGTCCCCGGCGTGCTCGAGCGCCTGCGAGAGCATGGTCTGCAGCTCGTTCCGGATCCGCCCGGAGTCGGAGATCTTCACCGCGCGCCGGGTGTGGTCGACGCCGGAGAGGAAGCGGACCAGCAGCGGGCTGAAGACGTGGCGCGCCTCCTCCGGCGGCTCCATGAGCCGGAAGGTGAAGGTGATGAGGCTCGAGGCGCTGTGCGTGGCGAGCCGGGTGGTCACCTTGTAGACCCGCTCCGACACCTGCTCGATGCCGGGCGCGCCGGTGTACGGGTCGTCGCACATGTAGCCGGTCGAGGCGAGCACCTTCCAGCTCTTCTCGGGCAGGAAGTCGTCGGCGCGCAGGACGCGCTTGCCGAGCGGCATGTTGGAGGTCTCGGCGTCCTCGATCGCCTCGGCGTAGGTCCGCGCCTTGCCGGCGTCGAGCTCCTTCACCCCGAGCACCTCGGCGAGGCGCGCCGCGAAGTCGGGCGCGCGGCGATCGAGCTGCATGATCCGCCCCTCGACGTCGCAGGGCTGGTCGAAGACGGGCGAGAAGATGGCCATGGTCGAGTCGACGTCGAGCACCTCGGAGAGGCTGGCCGCCTGCATCGCCTCGGCGCTGGCGGCGTACCCGTCGCACAGGAAGACGTGGGTCGCCCCGGCGGCGTCCTTCCAGCTGCCGACGAGGAAGGTGGGCGCGTAGGTGCCCGAGTCGGTGAAGACCTCGATCCCCGACGGCGCCTTCCATCCGTCCTCGACGAGGTGCGCGCCGAGCGACTTCCACTCCTCCCAGAGCCGGCCGAGGCGGCCGACGCGGCTCTTGCCGCGCAGCGTCCAGACGTGCACGTTCTCGCGCCGCACGCCGGGGTAGGCCGCCTCGATGGCCTCGAGCACCTTCTTGCGCGGGGTGCGGTAGTCGAGCAGCACCGCCGCGTCCTCGGCCGCCTGCGCCACCCGGCGCGGGACGGTGAGGCAGCCCATGTACGACTCGTAGGGGCGGGAGACGGTGAGCGGCGAGTCGAAGAGGTGGAAGACCGCCATCGGCCCGGTGGGCTTCCCCTCGGCGAAGCGCGAGGTGTTCTCGAGCGTGTCCACCGCGGCGCCCCAGAGCGTGATCCCCTTCTCCTGCAGGGCGCCGTAGAAGTCGTCGTAGGAGTGGGCGGGATCGTTGAGGAGCCGGTGCACGGCCCGGTCCACCGCCATCGCCACCTCCGGCCGCCCGTAGACGCGGCCGAAGCCGAGGAGCGGGTTCGCCCCCATCTCCGGGGTCTCGCCGGCCTTGGGCATGAGCCCTTCCCCGAGCGACACCATGATGGCGTGGTTCTCGGGGATGGTGCGGGTGAGCGACCAGAGCCCCTCGCTCATCACGTAGGCGCTGATGGCGTCGGCCGCCTTCTTCACCTGGTTGTAGGCCGACTTGTCCTTGCCGGCGCCCTCGCCGTAGCCGCCGAAGAGCCTCGTGCCGAGGGCGGTCGCGGCCGAGGTCATGGCGATGCAGCGGGCGATGCCGCGCGGGGTGAAGGTGTAGGCCGACACCGGCTCGGCCTGCGAGCGCTCCACCTCCACGTCCTCCAGCCACAGGTGGAACCGGAGCAGCACCGGCCGCGTGTCGAAGGCCCACTGCGCGACGAGGTTCCGCTTCACGAGATCGGTCATGGTGGCTCCGGAGGTGGGCACGGGGGCGAGACGGCGCGCATTCTAGAGCAAACGATGCGAGAATCCACGGGAATGCTGGTCGCTTACGTCACCGGGCACGGGTACGGCCACCTGGTGCGCCTCTGCGAGGTGCTGCGGCAGGTTCGAGCGCGAGCGCCGGACCTCCCGATGGCCCTGGTGGGGGCGGTCCCGGAGGCGCTGGTGCGGGCGGAGCTGCCCGGTCCGCTCGAGCTGCGGTGGACGGTCTGCGACGCCGGGCTGGCGCAGCGGGACGCGCTCCGCATCGACGAGGAGGAGAGCGCCCGCCGGTGCGAGGAGCTCGACGCGAGCTTCGACGAGCGGGTCTGCGCGGAGTCGGAGTGGCTGCGCGCCCGCGGCGCCCGCGCGGTGCTGGGCGACATCCCCCCGCTCGCGTTCGCCGCCGCGGCGCGGGCCGGCGTGCCGAGCCTCGCGCTCGGCAACTTCTCCTGGGACTGGATCTACCGGCACCTCGCCGGCCGCCAGCCGTCGCTGGCGCGGGCGGCCGCGCGGGCGGCGGCGGC
>JAJXVM010000343.1 GCA_021782135.1 Myxococcales bacterium
AGCCCGGCCCGGCCCGGCGTGGCGGGTCCCCGGACGCGCACCGCTACCTCCCTCCCCTGGACGAAATCCTCGCCGACGACTTCCACCGAGAGCTCATGAGCGCGTCACTCCTTCCCGCCGGCGGGTGGGCGCGCCGGCGCGGGCGCGGGCGCCTCCGGCTGCGGGGCGGCGCGGACCAGCGCCAGCGGCGAGAGATCCTGGGCGACCATCTTCCCCCTGGGATCCTTCAGGATCGGGTACTCCCTCGGCCGGTAGCGGGCCAGCGACTCGCTGATGCGCCGGGTCCACTCGTTCTTGACGTGCAGCTCGTGGGCGGCCTGGATCGCCTGCACGTAGACCGCGACCGCCTGGTCCTCGTAGGGCTGGGCGAACTGCGCCAGCTGATCCTGGTAGGCGGCGAGGTACTCCTCCTGGCCGGGGGCCTGGAACTCCGGCGGGACCGGCGCCTCGTAGAGGGTCTGCGCCAGCCGCTCCAGCAGGAACGCCTGCCGGTAGAAGGCGGCCAGCGTCCAGTCCGGGCGCCGGTAGCGCTTCACCTCGTTGTAGAGCGGCGCCACCCGCTTCAGCTCCGCGAGCTTCGCCTCGAGCGCCTTCTGCAGCTTCTTCGGGTTGGTGGTGGCGGGGAGCGCGATCCGGTCGAAGCGCTCGAACTCGTGCTCCACCAGCCGGAAGCGCGCCTCGGCCGCCGCGGCGGCCGCGCGCGGGTGGAGATCCGGCTCGAGCCGGCGCCGGGCGAACTCGGCGACCGCCGCCGCGTAGCCCTCCCTGGCCTTCCCCTCGTCCCCGAGCGCGTGCCACGCGAGGGCCACCTTGAGCTGGCTCTCGACCAGGAGCTCGTGCTCCCGCCCGCGGGCGAAGCGGCGCTGGAACGCCTGGAGCGCCTCGATCTCGCGCCGCCACTCGCGGGTCTTCTCGTAGATGAGGGCGGCGTGGAACTGGGTCCGGGCGGCGTCCTCGGCGTCGGGGTAGAGCTCGGCGTAGCGGGCGAAGGCGCGCGCCGCCTCGTCGTAGCGCTGCAGGTTCTCGAGCGAGCGGGCCGCGTTGTAGAGCGCGTCCTTGCGCTGCTTCGAGCTCGGGTAGTCGTCCACGAGCCGCAGGTAGCGCGAGACCGCCTTGTCGAAGTCGTAGGCGTTCTCGGCGGTCCAGGCGACCCGGAAGAGCGACTCGTCGGCGTAGGGCGAGCCCGGGTAGTCGACCGGGATGCGCTCGTAGAGCCGCAGCGCGCTCTCGAAGCGGCGGGCGTGCTCGAGGCAGCTGGCGGCGTTCCAGAGGGCCTTGTCGGCGAACTCGTGCTTCGGCTCCTCGGCCACCAGCGCCAGGAACCCCTTGGCGGCCTCCTCGTACTCCTTGCCCTCCATGAGCTGCATGGCGCGGTTGAAGCGACCGCCCAGCTTGAACTTCTGCAGGCTGGCGGCGAGGGCCGGGTTGGCCCGGGCGGTCTCGGTGGCCTGCAGCCGCGCCGCCGTCGACTCCACCCCGGCCCAGTCGGCCGCCACCAGCCAGGTCTCGACGAGCAGGTTGGCGGCGTAGGCCGCCACCTCGCTGCGCGGCCAGCGCGCGACCACCTCCTCGAGCCGGCGGCGGGCCTCGGGGAAGTCGTCGTGCGCGTAGTAGAGCTCGCCGGCGCGGTAGGCGATGGCGGCCGCCTTGGGGTGGTCGGGCAGCTTCGCCACCAGCGCGTCCGACTCCCGCACCAGCGCGGCGCGGGCGGGGGCGAGCGGCGCGGCCTCGACCCGCGCCCCCGGCTTGCGGTCCTTGGACAGCCGCGGGCGCACCGGCGCGAGCTGCCCGGCCGCCTCCAGCCGCCTCACCTCGGCCTCCCAGGAGATCACCGCGGCGAGCGCGGCGTCCGCCCGGAAGCGGGTGTCGGCCGGATCGTCCCGCACGCGCGCGTACGTCCGGGCGGCGCCGGCCGGGTCCCCGGACTCGAAGAGGCAGTCGGCGAGCGCGTAGGAGAGCTCGTAGGCGCTGCGGGAGTGCGGGAACCGTCGCACGTACTCGCCGTAGTACCGAGCCGCCTTGCGGTACGCCGCGGTCGCCTCCTCGGCCCGGCCGGCGGCCCGGTGGGCCTGGGCCTGCGCGTGGTACCAGGAGCCGACCCGGGCCAGGTTCCGCTCCGCCAGCTCCCGGGCCTCGCGGGTGAGGTCCGGATCCTTGCGGTGCAGCTTCCACCAGTCGCCCTGCTCGTCCCAGTTGGCGAGCCAGGACTCGCGCTCGGCGATCTCCTTCTCGGCGTCGCGCGCCCGGACCCAGGCCTGGATGATCCGGCCGTGCACCCGCGGGGCCGCGGCGGCGTGGAGATCCTTCAAGATCACCGCGCGCCAGGCGGCCACCGCCTCCGGGTAGCGGGTCTCGTCGAAGTAGATGTCTCCGAGCCGGGCGTAGATCTCGGCCTCGTACGGGCGCCCGCCCACCGACTGGAACCACTCCTTCGCGCGCGCCACCCCGCCCCACTTCTCGTCGGAGAAGCAGATGGCGGTGTACTGCAGCGCCTCGGGCCAGATGTCGCCGGAGGGCGGCTGGCCGGTCCGCTTCGCCTCGGCCACGTAGTGGTCGAGCAGCCGGGAGAAGGCCTCCACCGCGTGCGCGAAGGCGTCCTGGCGGTACCAGGTCCAGCCCAGCTTGTAGATGGCGCGCGCGTAGAGCGGGTGGTCCGGGTAGTCGTAGAGGTGCGCGAAGGCGGCGGCGGCGCGCGAGAGCGCGTCCTTCTTCGCCGAGTCGAAGTACCAGTCGCCGATGCGCACCCAGGCCTCGGGCACGAACGGGCTCTTCGGGAAGCGGACCACGAGCTGCTCGTAGACCCGCAGGGCCTCCTCGCCCTGCCCCATCTCCCCGAGGCAGTAGCCGAGCAGGTAGTGGATCCCGTGCGCGAAGCGGTAGTCGGGGAACCCGGTGATGAGCCGCTGGTAGAGGCCGATCGAGCGCGCGTAGTCCTTCTGCGGCTCGGGCGGCGGCTCCTGGCCGGCCGCCGCGGCCCGGCGCGCGTCCTCGCGCCAGCGCCCGAGCGCCTGGGCATAGTCGTCGTTGGCGGCCTCGTACTGGAGCTCGGCCAGCCGGAACATGGCGTCCGGGGTGAAGGTGGGGTCGTCCGGGTGGCGGGAGAGGAACTCCTCGAACTGGGCGATGGCCTCCCGCCGCTCCTGCCGCTCCTCCAGCTCGAGGTCGCGGATGGCCCGCTCGTAGCTGTCGGCCAGCACCCGGCGCCGCTCGCCGTGACGCTTCTCGAGCAGGTCCTGCACCTCCGCCCGGTAGAGCCGGGCCTCCTCCTCGAACCGCTTCACCGAGGCGACCGCCTCGTCGAGCTCGGCCTGGGTCACGTGCGGCGGCGGCGGCGCGGGGGCCGGGGCCGGGACCGGGGCGGCCGGCCGCGCGCCC
>JAJXVM010000344.1 GCA_021782135.1 Myxococcales bacterium
CCCCGGGCCCTCCTCCAGTCCCGAAACCGTCCTCGAGGCCCGCGGGCGGAAGCAGGGCGATGGCCCGCGCGGCGAGGTCCGGTTCACGGTCCCGGGCGACGCCGGCGAGCCGATGCGCTTCCGCATCGGCCTGCTCGACTCGGACCGCTCGACGCTGGCCCACGAGACCTTCCACGTCCTCAGCCACGTCCTCGGCCGCGTGGCCTCGCGCCCCGACGCGCCGGCGGAGCTGCACGGCGACTACCAGCGGCTCCTCGAGGCCATGGGCTACGCGGACCACGGGGAGCGGCTCGCCCACCCGGACGCGGCGAAGGAGGAGAAGGCCACCCACCTCTGGGAGATGTACCTCGCCGAGGGGAAGTCGCCGACGCCGGCGCTCCGCGGCGCCTTCGCCCGCTTCGCCGGCTGGATGGCGCGCATCTACCGCGGCGTCCGCAGCATCGGCGAGCAGTACCGGGAGACCTACGGAGAGGGGCTCGCGCTCTCCGACGACGTCCGCCAGGTCTTCGACCGGCTCCTCGCGAGCCAGGATCTGAGCGACGAGGCCCGGAGCGAGGCCGAGCCCCGGCCGCCGGCGGACCTCGAGGCGCTCACCCCTGGCGAGCGCGCGCGCTACGCCGAGCTCGACGCCGCGGACCGCGAGGAGGCGCAGCGCTCGCTGGTGGAGCGCGCCGCCGAGGACGACCGGCGCGAGACCTCGGCGGCGGCGCAGAGGATGGCGGCCGAGATCCGCGGCCAGGTGGAGCGCGGCCTCGTCGACGGCGACCCCGGGCTCCGCGCGGTCGCCTACCTGCAGCGCGGCGAGATCCCGGGGGCCGAGGAGGCGTCGAAGCTCCTGGCCGGGGGCGACGGGCGCCCCCTCAAGCTCAGCCGCGCAGCGACCGTGGAGGAGATCGGCGCCGAGGCGACGGCGGCCCTCCCGTGCGGCATCTTCGCCTCCGGGAAGCGCGGCGTCTCGCCGGCCGAGCTCGCGGCGCGCTTCGGGTTCGCGGACGCCAAGGACTTCCTCGCCGGCATCGCCGGCAAGGACTTCGAGGGGCGCGCCGCCGAGGAGGTCCAGCGCGCCGTCGACGCCCGCTTCGGCCCGGCGCTCCTCGAGGACCCGGCGCGGGCCCGCGGCGCGGCGCGGGATGCGCTCGCCAACGAGCCGGGGGCGAAGAAGCTGTTCCTTCGGCTCGAAGCCATCGCCCGGGAGCTCGGCGGCTCCTTCCAGCGGCGCCTCCAGGGGATGAGCTTCGACGCGCTCCGGGAGATCGCCCACGACCGGCTGCGGGAGAGGCCGCTGCGCTCCATCTCGGCAGAGCGGTACGCCACCATGGCCGCTCGGGCAGCCGACCGCGGCAACCGGGCCTGGGCCGAGGGACGCAAGGCGGCGGCCTGGAGCGAGGTGGACGCCCAGATCTGGCACCGCGCCTTCGCGCGCGCCGCCGGGGAGCTCCGGGAGGCGGCCGACAAGGCGCAGGCGGTGGTGGAGGGGTCGAGGGGCGACGCCTGGCGCGCCGCGCTCGGCAAGGCGTCGCCGACCTACCTGGGGGCCCACGACGCCATCCTGGGGGCGCTCGGGATCTCGGGCGCGCCGAGCCCGCACGGGCCCGAGGCGGTCCAGCGGCTCTTCACCAGGCTCGTGGCCGACGCGGACGGCGTCGCGCTCGTCCCCGAGCAGGACGGCCAGCCGGCCCGGTTCGTCTCGCCCGACTGGAACGCCGACACCATCGCCGACATCGTGCGCAACCCGCGCCGCTGGTCGGACCTGTCGCACGACGACGCGCTCAACGTCCGCGACCTCGTCAAGAACCTCCGGCACCTCGCGAACGAGCGCAACGAGATCACCATCGAGGGCCGGCGCGCCGACCGCAACGCCATCATCGACGAGGCGATCGGGGCGGCCGAGCGCAACCTCCCGAAGCAGCCGCGCATCCCGCGCGACCCGCTCCTTGCCGATCGGTTCCTGCGCTCCCTGCGCCTCACCGGCCAATCTGTGGACGCGCTGCTCGCGGACGTGCAGACCATCGCTCACCTGCTCGATGGCGGCGACCGGGCCGGCGTCTTCCACCAGCTGCTCCTCGACGGGCGGCTCGCGGCCCGGGACAAGCGGGCCGAGCTCACCAAGCGCTTCCTCGGCGACATCATGGGGAAGTGGGAGGAGAGCGGCCTCGACCGCGAGCGGCTCTACGACCGGGTCGACGTGTCGAAGGATCTCCCGCTCGACCCGGAGCTCGCCAAGACCTGGAACGGCGACGACGAGGTGACCCGCGCGAACCTCCTGATGATGGCCCTCAACATGGGGAACGCCTCGAACGAGGAGCGGCTCCTCGGCGGCTACAAGTGGGGCCGCGACCAGGTCCTGACCACCCTCGCGAAGCACCTCAACGCGAAGGAGTGGCGCTGGGTCCAGGGGGTCTGGGACGCGCTGGAGCACGGCGGCGCGACCTCCGGGCCCACGCTCTACGAGGAGATGGCCGAGGCGCACCGGCAGGACACGGGGCTCGACCTGCAGAAGATCCCCCGCAAGCCGTTCGACGCGCAGACCTCGGACGGCGAGATCGTCCACATGGACGGCGGCTACTTCCCGGCGCGGTACGACCCGCGGCCCGGCTCGGTGCGCCGGACGGGCGAGAAGCAGGTGGCCCAGGAGGTCGCCGACTTCTTCCAGGGGAACTACCAGCGGGCCCCCTCGGTCGCATCCCCGCACGCGAAGGCGCGCGCCGCGCACTTCGAGGACCTCGTCAACCTGAACTGGGGGATCGTCCCGGCGCACATCTCCCAGGTCATCCAGGACATCGCCTTCCGGCGGTACGTGAAGGACACGGCCGCGATCCTGCTGAACGACCGCTTCTCGAACGCGATGGTTCAGCGGCTCGGGGAGGAGCGCGCCAAGGTGCCGAGGGCGTGGCTCCAGGCGGTCGCGAACGCCCGCGCGGACTCGGTCCCGGAGCACCTCAGCCGGATCGACCGGGTGTTCACCGTCGCGCGCAGCAAGGCGGCCATCGCCGCCCTGGGGTGGTCCATCCCGCGGGCCATCGCCGACCTCACCGACCCGCTCGTCGCCGTCTCCGGCGGCCTCGTCTCGCCCTGGCGCATGGCCGTGGCGCAGGCGAAGACCCTGGCCCGCTGGGGCGAGTCGCGGGACTTCGTCCTCGCCAACTCCGGCGAGGCGCGGGACCGCCTGGAGAACGTCCAGGGCCAGTTCCGCCACGCGCTCGAGCAGATGGGCAGCAAGGCGGGGATGCAGCACCCGGTGCTCCGCGGCCTGCGGGAGAGCGCCTACGTCACCATGGAGATGGTCGACAAGCTGGTCATCACCCCGACCTGGATGGCGCGCTACGAGCAGTCGCGCGCCGAGCTCGCCAAGCAGGGCTTCGCGC
>JAJXVM010000053.1 GCA_021782135.1 Myxococcales bacterium
GGCCGGGAGAAGGGGGCGCGGTGGCGCCCGGCATCCACGTGGCCGGCGAGGTGACCGGCCCCTGCGGCGCCGCCGAGGCGGCGCGGTCCGGCCGCGCGGCCGGAGAGGCGGCGGCCCGTGGCTAGGACCTTCCTCTGCACCTGCGAGGACGCCACCGTCGAGGACGTGCGGCGCGCCTTCGACCAGGGCTACCGCGACCTCGAGTCGGTGAAGCGCTACACCGGCATCGGCACCGGCCCGTGCCAGGGCAAGACCTGCCTCGCCATCGCCGCCCGCGAGCTGCTGCGGCTCGGGGCGACGCCGGCGGAGGTGGCGCCCTTCACGGTGCGGCCGCCGCTCCACCCCACCGCCTTCGGCGCGCTCGCCTCGCTCGACCCGGAGGCGCTGCCCCTCGACGACGGAGTGCCGCGCCGGCCGCCGCCGGTGGAGCGGCCCCGCCCGTCCGGCTCGCTGCCGGAGAGGGCCCAGGTGGTGATCGTCGGCGGCGGGATCATGGGGCTCGGGCTCGCGTACAACCTCTGCAAGCGCGGCGTCACCGACGTGGTGCTGCTCGAGCGCGGCTTCCTCACCGGCGGCGCCTCCGGGCGCAACGGCGGCGGCGTGCGCGCGCAGTGGACCACCCCCACCATGATCCGGCTGGCGCAGCGCTCGCTGGCGATCGGCGACTCCTTCGCGGCCGAGATGGGGATCAACACCTGGTTCCGGCGGGGCGGCTACCTCTTCCTCGCCCCGAGCCGGAAGCAGGTGGAGCGGATCGAGAAGAACGCCGTGATCCACGCCGCCAACGGGCTGCGCACCCAGGTGCTCACCCCGGCCGAGGCCCAGGCGGTCGTGCCGGAGCTCGACGGGACCCGCTTCCTCGCCGCGGCCTGGAACCCGGACGACGCGGTGGTCTTCCCGTGGCCCTACGTCTGGGGCTACGCCTCGCGGGCCGAGGCGCTCGGCGCGAGGGTGCGCACCTTCACGCGCGTGACCGGCTTCGAGCAGGCGGGGCGGCGGCTCACCGCGGTGCTGACGGACCAGGGCCGCATCGCCGCCGAGGTGGTGGTGAACGCCGCCGGGGCCTGGAGCCGCGACGTGGCGGCGCTCGCCGGGGTGAAGCTGCCGAACGAGCCGGAGCGCCACGAGATCCTGGTCTCCGAGCCGCTCAAGCCCTGGCTCGGGCCGATGGTCTCGAACCTCGGCAACGGGCTCTACTTCTCCCAGAGCCTGCGCGGCGAGATCGTGGGCGGCATGGCCGACCCCAAGGAGCCGAAGGGGCTGCACCAGGGCTCGACCCTGCGCTTCCTCTCCCGCTTCGCCCGCGCCATCACCGAGACCATCCCTCGCACCGCCGGGGTGAAGGTGATGCGGCAATGGGCCGGCTGCTACGACGTCACCCCGGACAACAACCCCATCCTCGGCGCCGCCGGCTACGACAACTTCCTGCAGCTCAACGGCTGGGTGGGCCACGGCTTCATGATGGCGCCGGCGGTGACCGAGCTCATGGCCGGATGGATGGCCGGCGATCCGCCGGACGAGATCTTCGAGCGCTTCACCCTCTCCCGCTTCGAGCGCGGCGAGACCGCCGGCGAGGACTTCATCATCGGCTGACGGCCGACACCCTTTTCCAGGAGGAGGCACACCATGTCGTTCGGAAACTTCCGCATCCCCACCCCCCACAACGAGCCGGTGCTGGGCTACGCGCCCGGCGCGCCGGAGCGGGCGGCGCTGAAGGCGCGCATCGCCCAGCTCGAGGCCGAGGAGCTCGAGATCCCGCTCGTCATCGGCGGCAAGGAGGTGCGCACCGGCAAGCTCGCCGACGTGCGCGTCCCCCACCGCCACGCGCAGCGGCTGGCGCGCTTCCACCAGGCCGGGGCGGCCGAGGTCGAGGCGGCCATCGCCGCGGCGCGCCAGGCCCGCCGCGGGTGGGCGGCGCTGCCCTACGAGGCCCGCGCGGCGGTGTTCCTGAAGGCGGCCGACCTCCTCGCCGGCGGCTGGCGGCCCACCCTGAACGGCGCCACCATGCTCAACCAGTCGAAGACGCCCTACCAGGCGGAGATCGACTCCTGCTGCGAGATCGCCGACTTCTGGCGCTTCAACGCCCGCTTCGGCGAGCAGATCCTGAGCGATCAGCCGCTCAACTCGCCGGGGGTCTGGAACCGGGTCGAGTACCGGCCGCTCGAGGGGTTCGTGTTCGCGGTGACGCCGTTCAACTTCACCTCGATCGCCGCCAACCTCCCCACCGCGCCGGCGCTGATGGGCAACACCGTGGTCTGGAAGCCGGCCTCGAGCACCGTCTACTCGAACTGGTTCGTCTACAAGCTGCTGGAGGCGGCGGGCCTGCCGCCCGGCGTCATCAACTTCGTCCCCGGCTCCGGCCGCGCCGTCGGCGACCCGGTCCTCGCCAGCCCGGAGTTCGCGGGCATCCACTTCACCGGCTCGACCGCGGTGTTCCAGGGGATGTGGCGGACCATCGCGGAGAACCTGCCCCGCTACAAGGGCTACCCGCGGATCGTGGGCGAGACCGGCGGCAAGGACTTCATCTTCGCCCACCCCTCGGCCGAGGTGGAGGCGCTCGCGACCGCGCTCTGCCGCGGCGCCTTCGAGGCCCAGGGGCAGAAG
This sequence comes from Myxococcales bacterium, assembly GCA_021782135.1. Lineage (GTDB taxonomy): Bacteria > Myxococcota > Myxococcia > Myxococcales > Anaeromyxobacteraceae > Anaeromyxobacter_B. Next base: position 2,605 of record JAJXVM010000053.1, read on the forward strand.
TGCTCGGCCGCCTCGCGGGCCTACGTCCCCGAGAGCCTCTGGCCGCGCGTGAAGGAGCGGCTGCTGGCGCAGGTGGCCTCCATCAAGATGGGCGACCCGGCGCAGGACTTCTCGGTGTTCCTGGGCGCGGTCATCGACCGCGGCGCGTTCGAGAGCATCCGCTCGTACCTCGAGCTCGCCCAGGCGTCGCCCGACGCCAAGGTGCTCGCGGGCGGCGGCTGCGACGGCTCGGTGGGCTGGTTCGTCGAGCCGACGGTGATCCAGGTCACCGACCCGCGCCACCGGCTGATGCAGGAGGAGATCTTCGGACCGGTGCTGACGATCTTCGTCTACCCGGACGCGAAGCTCGCCGAGGCGGTCGAGCTCTGCGACACCACCAGCCCCTACGCGCTCACCGGCGCGGTCTTCGCCCAGGACCGCGCGGCGGTGGAGGAGCTGGCCCGCGCCTTCCGGGACGCGGCCGGCAACTTCTACGTGAACGACAAGCCGACCGGCGCGGTGGTGGGGCAGCAGCCGTTCGGCGGCGCCCGCGCCTCGGGCACCAACGACAAGGCCGGGTCGATGTGGAACCTCATCCGCTGGGTGTCGCCGCGGTCCATCAAGGAGAGCTTCACGCCGCCGAGGCGGATCGAGTACCCGCACCAGGCCGACGAGTGACGCCGCCCCGGCCCGGCCGAGAGGACCGAGCGGCGGACCCCGATCCGCGCGGAGCCTCTCTCGGTCGGGCTTGACTCCCCCCGCTCTCGCGTGGGCGAATGGCCGCTCCCCCTCGACCGCACAGCGGAGGCGCCGGCATGGAGACGACCAAGTACCTGCTTCCCGAGAGTCAGATCCCCACCCACTGGTACAACGTCATCCCCGACATGCCCGGGCCGCTCGCGCCGGTGATCCACCCCGGCACGCTGGCCCCGGTCACGCCCGACGACCTGCTGCCGCTGTTCCCGCCCGCGCTCATCGAGCAGGAGGTGTCGCGCGAGCGCTTCATCCGCATCCCCGAGGAGGTCCGCGAGATCTACCGGCTCTGGCGCCCCACCCCGCTCTTCCGCGCGCGCCGGCTGGAGAAGGCCCTCGGGACCCCCGCCCGCATCTACTACAAGTACGAGGGCGTCTCGCCGGCCGGCTCGCACAAGCCCAACAGCGCGGTCCCCCAGGCCTTCTACAACCAGCAGGCGGGCATCAAGCGGCTCGCCACCGAGACCGGCGCGGGCCAGTGGGGCAGCTCGCTCGCCATGGCCTGCAGCATGTTCGGCCTGGAGTGCACCGTCTACATGGTGAAGGTGAGCTTCACGCAGAAGCCTTACCGGAAGAGCCTGATGCAGCTCTTCGGCGCGAAGGTGATCCCATCCCCCTCGCCCGAGACCCAGGCCGGCCGCGCCATCCTCGCCCAGGAGCCCGAGAGCGCCGGGTCGCTGGGCATCGCCATCTCCGAGGCGGTGGAGGACGCCGCCACCCACGCGGACACCCACTACGCCCTCGGCAGCGTGCTCAACCACGTCTGCCTGCACCAGACCGTCATCGGGCAGGAGGCCAAGGCGCAGCTCCAGCTCGCCGGCGACTACCCCGACGTGGTGGTCGCCTGCCACGGCGGCGGGTCCAACTTCGCCGGCCTCGCCTTCCCGTTCATCGCCGATCGCGCCGCCGGCAAGCAGGTGCGCTGCGTCGCCGCCGAGCCGGCCAGCTGCCCGACCCTGACCAAGGGCGTCTACGCCTTCGACTACGGCGACACCGCCAAGATGGCGCCCATCGCCAAGATGTACACGCTCGGCCACGACTTCATGCCGCCCGGCATCCACGCCGGCGGCCTGCGGTACCACGGCGCCTCGCCGCTCGTCTCGCAGCTCCACCACGCCGGGCAGCTCGAGGCGCGCGCCTACCTGCAGAACGCCTGCTTCGAGGCGGCGCTGCTCTTCGCCCGCAGCGAGGCCATCGTGCCGGCGCCGGAGTCCTCGCACGCCATCCGCGCCGCGGTGGACGAGGCGCTGCGCGCCAAGGAGGAGGGGAAGGAGCGGGTGATCCTCTTCGGCCTGTCGGGCCACGGACAGCTCGACATGGGTGCCTACGACGCTTATCTGTCCGGCGACCTCGAGGATCACGCATACTCGGAGCAGAAGATCCGCGCCGCGCTGGAGCGGCTGCCCAAGGTGAACCTGTAGAGCGCCGGCGGATCCTCGCAAGCCAACGGAGGTCGCCCGTGAACCAGCTCCTCGCGCTCCTCGCCGCCGCCGCCCTGCTCGCGGGCGGGCCGGCGCGGGCCGCCGACGTGGTCCGCCTCGGCAACCTCAAGTTCGCCCACTACGGCGCGGTCTCCTACATGAAGGAGATCGGCCGGAAGTACGGGCTCGACATCCGGGAGCGGGTCTTCCCCAAGGGCGTGGACATCGTCCCCGGCATCCTCGCCGGGGAGGTGGACCTCGCCGCCAGCGCGGCCGACGCCGCGGTGACGGGGCGCGCCGCCGGGGCGCCGGTCATCGCGGTGGCGGGCTTCGCCCGGGGGGGCGCGCGCATCGTCGGGCGCGCGGACCTGGGGCTCAAGCGGATCGAGGATCTCAAGGGCCGCAAGGTGGGCGTGCCCCGCGGCGGCGCGCAGGAGCTCCTGCTCCTGGCCGAGCTGGCACAGCACGGGCTCACCTGGTCCGACCAGCCGGGCAAGGCCGACGTCACCCTCCTCTACCTCGCCTACGCCGACCTCAACCAGGCGCTCCTGGCGAAGCAGATCGACGCCATGAGCCAGTCGGAGCCGCAGTCCACCCAGGCCATCACCAAGGGCTTCGGCGCCGAGATCCTGAAGCCCTACGACACGCCGCTCGGCGAGCCGGTGCGGGTGCTGGTGATGACCGAGAAGCTCTACCGCAACCGCGAGCTGGCCCAGCGGGTGCTGAAGTGCTTCGTCGAGGCCACCCGCACCTTCCTCGCGAACCCGGCGCTCGCCGAGAGGTACGTGCGCGAGAACCTGTTCAAGGGGCAGCTCAGCCCGAGGGACTACCAGGACGCGATGCAGAACGCCTCCTTCACCTACGACCTCACGGTGGAGCACGTCCAGCGCACCACCGACCTCATGAAGAAGTACGGCGTGGGCCGGCTGCAGCGCCCGCCGGCGGCGGCCGAGTGGGTGAAGCTCGACCTTCTCCAGGAGGCGAAGCGGGCGGAGGGCGTCCGGTAGGCGATGCGCGCCCGGCTCGTCCCCCTCCTGCGCGCGGTGGTGATCCCCGCGGCGGTGCTGCTCCTCTGGGAGGGGCTCTCGCGCGCGGGGCGGGTCTCGCCGCAGATCCTGCCGCCGCCCTCCCAGGTGCTTCGCCGCTGGGTGGCGTACCTGCTGCCCACCGAGCCCTTCGACCCCGCGAGCGGCGAGTCGCGCCTGCTCTGGCTCGTCTCCGGCGAGCTGCCGCGGGACGCCTTCGGCAGCCTGCAGCGCGTGCTGGTGGGCTTCGCCATCGGCGCCGGGCTGGCCCTCCCGCTCGGGCTGCTCATGGGCGCGAAGGAGTGGGTCCACCAGCTCTTCGATCCGCTCGTCCAGGTCCTTCGCCCCATCCCGCCCATCGCCTACATCCCGCTCTCGATCCTCTGGTTCGGCCTCGGGAACCCGCCCGCCTACTTCCTCATCTCGCTCGGCGCCTTCTTCCCGGTGCTGATGAACACCATCGCCGGGGTGCGCAGCGTGGACGCGATCTACGTCCGCGCCGCCCGCAACCTCGGCGCCGGCGAGGGGGTGCTCTTCCGCCGGGTCATCCTGCCGGCGGCGACCCCCTACATCCTCACCGGCGTGCGGGTCGGCATGGGGGTGGCCTTCATCGTGGTCATCGTGGCCGAGATGATCGCGGTGAACAGCGGGCTCGGCTACCGCATCCTCGAGGCGCGCGAGTTCCTCTGGTCGGACAAGATCATCGCCGGCATGCTCACCATCGGGCTCGCCGGGCTCGGCATCGACCTCGGCATGAACGCCCTCAACCGCCGGCTGCTGCGCTGGCACCGCGGGATCGAGCAGGGGCGGTGAGCGGCGGAGGGCCAGGTCGCCCGACGCCCGCGGCGGCGCTCCTCCACCCTGGCGAGGCCGGGGGACCGAGGAGCCGAGGAGCGGCCTCCGCGCCGCGCCCCGAGCCGAGCTCCGGCGAGCGCGCTAGGATGACCCCGTGCCCGATCCCATCCCCTCCCGCGCCGCCGCCGGCGCCATGGGGACCACCGGAGGGGACCGCATGCCGGACGCCATGATCTCCGCCCGCGGAGTGCGCCAGGTGTTCCGCGCCGGGGGGCGCGAGGTGGTGGCGCTCGACGGGATCGACCTCGAGATCCAGGAGGGCGAGTTCGTCTGCCTCCTCGGCCCCTCCGGCTGCGGCAAGTCCACCCTCCTCAACGCCATCGCCGGCTTCGTCCCGCCCAGCGCCGGCTCGCTGCGGGCCGGCGGCCGCCCCGTGACCGCCCCCGGCCCGGACCGCGCCATGGTGTTCCAGGAGTACGCGCTCTTCCCGTGGATGACGGTGGAGCGGAACGTCGCCTTCGGCCTCGAGCTGAAGGGCGCGCCGCGCGCGGAGATCGCGCGCGAGGTGGACGCCTGGCTCCACAAGCTCTCGCTCCAGGACTTCCGCGACCGCTACCCCAAGGACCTCTCCGGCGGCATGCGCCAGCGGGTCGCCATCGCCCGCGCGCTCGCCATCGACTCGCCCGTGCTGCTCATGGACGAGCCCTTTGGCGCGCTCGACGCCCTCACCCGCCGCAACCTGCAGGACGAGCTGCTCCGCGTCTGGAGCGAGCTGCGCAAGACCGTGGTCTTCGTCACCCACGGCATCGAGGAGTCGATCTACCTCGCCGATCGGGTGGTGGTGATGACCTACCGCCCGGGCACGGTGAAGCGGATCGTGCCGATCACCCTGCCGCGCCCGCGCGACCCGGCCAGCGCCGAGTTCAACGAGCTGAAGAAGGCCGTGGCCGGGCTGGTGATGGAGGAGCAGCTCCGGCACCAGGAGGCCGAGGCGCACGGGGCGACCGCGGACTGAGCGGCCGGCGCCGGCAGGGACCGCGCGCCGCCTCACCCCTCCACGAACAGGTCCGGGCAGAGCTTCGCGCCCGGCGTGACCGCGTACTTCTCGAAGTCGGCGACCCCCTCCTCCCGGAGCACCTCCTCGTCGATGAAGAAGTTCCCGGTGCAGCTCCGCGCGTCGCGCCGGAAGATGGCCGCCGCCGCGTCGGCCACGATCTCCGGCTTGCGCGAGTGGCTCGCCATCTCCTCGCCGCCGAGCAGGTTGATCACCGCCGCGGTGGCGATGGTGGTGCGCGGCCAGAGCGCGTTCACCGCGATCCCCTTCCCGCGCAGCTCCTCCGCCATGCCGAGCACGCACAGGCTCATGCCGAACTTGCTCATGGTGTAGGCCACGTGCGGCGCGAACCAGGCCGGCACGAGCCGCAGCGGCGGCGAGAGGTTGAGGATGTGCGGGTTGCGCGCCTTCTCGAGGTACGGGATGGCGGCCTGCGAGCAGGCGAAGGTGGCGCGCACGTTCACCTGGTGCATGAGGTCGAAGCGCTTCATGGGCGTCTCGACCGTCCCGGCGAGGTGGATGGCGCTGGCGTTGTTCACGAGCACGTCGATGCCGCCGAAGCGCGCCGCGGTCTCGGCCATCGCCTGCGCGATCTGCGCCTCGTCGCGCACGTCCACCTGCAGCGGCAAGGCCTTTCCGCCGGCGGCCTCGATCTCGGCGGCGGCGCTGTAGATGGTCCCGGGCAGCTTCGCGTGCGCCCGGGTGGTCTTGGCGGCGATGGCCACGTTCGCGCCCTCGCGCGCCGCCGCCAGCGCGATCGCCTTGCCGATGCCGCGGCTCGCGCCGGTGATGAAGACCGTGCTGCCCTGGAGAGTCGTCACGCGCACCTCGGTTGATTCGAGAATCGGCCACCCAGCATGTGCGGCGAGGCCGGTCGAGCGCAATCGGCCCGGATGGGACGCGGCGGCTGATCGGGAGGCGCTTCGGTGGGAAGGGCGCGGCCGGTCACACGGCTGATCGCGCGACCGGGCGCTTCCCGCCGCCGCCGCCGTGCATGCCCGATCAGGAGCGCCGCCGTCCCGATCCCCCCAGCGCTAGCGTGTAGGCAAGCGCCCACCCCCAGCGCCGGTGATCGCCCCCCTGCTCGGTCACTGCTCGCGCGAGCAGATCCAAGTGCTTGATTGGCCTGGGCTTGTTGACAACCCCCGCCGATATCCGTAGATCCGAACCATCAAGTGGGAAGAAGTGGCAAAAAGCGGATCTGAGCGGCATCCAGAGCCAGCCAAGTGTTCATCGGGACCTACAACCACACGATCGACTCCAAGGGCCGCACCAGCCTGCCCGCCCGCCTGCGCGAGCAGCTGGTGGCCGACGGCGAGTCGAAGATCGTGCTGACCGCGTTCCCGCATTGGCGCGCCATCCAGGCCTGGCCCATGTCCGAGTGGAAGAGGCTCGAGGAGAAGGTGAAGCAACTCTCCCCCCTCGACTACATCGCACAGAAGAACGTGCTCCGCTTCTTCTCGACCGCGCAGGAGGTGGACCTGGACGACCACGGCCGGGTCCTCGTCCCTCCGGCGCTGCGCAACTACGCCGCCTTCTCGAAGGACGTGGTCTGGGTCGGCATGGGCCGGACCATCCAGCTCTGGGACCAGGCGATGCACGAGGCCTCGATGGCGGCGGAGATGCCGGCGCACGAGATCCTCGACTTCTTCAAGTGAGGGACGGAGGGACGGGCATGTACGAGGCACGGCACCAGGACGGCGTCACCATCATCCGCGGCATCGGCGAGCTCTCGCGCGCCGAGCTCGAGGCCATCGCGCGCCTCGCCACCACCGTCCGCGAGGGCGGGCGCATGGTGGTGGTCGATCTGAAGCGCGTCACCCACCTGCACTACGCCGGCGCGGCGCTGCTCAAGTCGATCCCGGGCCTGCGCGCCGCGGGCGCGAGCCGCTACGTGCGCGACCTGGTCTACGCCGGCGGGGCCGGCGGGTTCGTGGAGCTGTACGGAAACCTGGAGGAGGCCCTCCGGGCGGCGTGAGCGCGGAGTTCCACCATGTCACGGTCCTGGCCCAGGAGACGGTCGACCTGCTCGCCCCGGCGGCGGGCAGGCTCTTCCTCGACGGCACGCTCGGGGGCGGCGGCCACGCCGCGCTCCTGCTCGAACGGGGTGCGCGCGTGATCGGCATCGACAAGGACCCGGCGGCGCTGGCGGCGGCGCAGGCGCGGCTGGCCCGCTACGGCGAGGCCTTCCGCGCGGTGCGCGGCGACTTCCGCGACGCGCGCAACGTCCTCGACGCCCTCGGCCTGGGCACGGTGGACGGCGCGCTGGTGGACCTGGGCGTCTCCTCGCCCCAGCTCGACCAGGCGGAGCGCGGCTTCTCCTTCTCCCGGCCCGGCCCGCTCGACATGCGCATGGGGCGGGAGGGCGAGACCGTGGCCGACCTGCTGGCGCGCATCGACGAGCAGGAGCTGGCCCGCATCCTGCGCGAGTACGGCGAGGAGCCCTTCGCCCGGCCGGTGGCGCGCGCCGTCAAGCGCGCGGTCGCGGCCGGGGAGCGGCTCGACACCGCCGCGCTCGCGGAGGTGGTGGCCCGCGCCATCCCGCGCAAGGCCTGGCCGAAGAAGATCCACCCGGCCACCCGCACCTTCCAGGCGCTCCGGATCGCGGTCAACGACGAGCTCGGCGCCCTCGCCGCCTGGCTCGACGGGCTCCCCACCGTGCTCTCGGTGGGCGGCCGCGCCGCGGTGATCAGCTTCCACTCCCTCGAGGATCGCATGGTGAAGGAGCGCTTCCGCGAGCTCACGCGCGGCTGCACCTGCCCCCCGGGCCTCCCGGTGTGCGCCTGCGGCGCCGACCCGGCCTTCCGGGCGGTCACCCGCAAGGCGGTGAAGGCCTCCGAGGCCGAGGTGGCGGCGAACCCCAGGGCCCGCAGCGCGCGGCTGCGCGCGGTGGAGCGGCTGCGATGATCGCCGCCGACGCCCGGAGGCACGGCCAGGGGGGCCGGGTGCTGCGCCTCGGCGCCACGGTGGCCCTCTTCTCGGCGGTGGCGGTCTTCCGCATCTGGAGCCACACGCAGGTGATCACCTCGGGGTACGAGCTGGCCCGGCTCGAGTCCGAGCACCAGCGGCTGGAGGACGAGCACGGGCGTCTGCAGATGGAGGTCGCGACCTTGCGCGCGCCGGGCCGCCTCGAGCGGTTCGCGCGCGCGCAGCTGGGCATGGCTCCGCCGGCGCCGGGAGCGGTGATGGCGGGCACCGAGGACGGGCGGGTGGCGGTGGTGGTTCGGGCGGGCGGTGTGGCGGCGGACAAGGGGACCCTCTCCTCTCGCAAGCAGTCGGGGCGCGAGCGGACCGGGCATCCCGCGCCGGCGGAGCCAGTCGTCTTCAGCAGGGTCGCGTCCGCGGGTTAGCGCGTGCGAGCGGGCATCGACTCGGAGGCGGCGCGGTGGATCGCGTTCCGCATGGCCGGCGTCGCCGGCCTGCTCGCCGCCGGGCTCGCGGTGGTGGCCGGGCGCGCCGTCCAGCTCCAGGTGGTGCAGCAGGATCACCTCGGCAGCATGGCGCGCGATCAGTACGTGCGCCCCATCGAGCTGAAGCCGCGGCGCGGGCTCGTCACCGACCGGAACGGCGCCACCCTGGCGGCCGACGTCCAGGCCGAGTCGGTCTTCGTGGACCCCAAGGAGCTCCCGCCCGCGCCGGCGCGCGAGCCGGCCCTGGCGCGGCTCGCGCGCGTCCTCTCGATCGACCCGGCCGGACTCTCGCGCCGGGTGGCCGCCTCCCGCCGCTTCGCCTGGGCCCGGCGCCGCGTCTCGCCGGCGGAGGCCGCCGCGGTCCGGGCGCTCCGGCTGCCGGGCGTGGGCTTCGTCCAGGAGTACAAGCGCTACTACCCGCGCCGCGAGCTCGCGGGCCAGCTGCTCGGGGTGGTGGGGGAGGACGGCGAGGGGCTGGAGGGGGTGGAGCTCGCCGAGGACGACGAGCTCCAGGGCGAGGCCATCCACCTCGACTCGCTGCGCGACGGACGGGCCCGCCAGGTCTTCCCGGAGGAGGGCGGGACCGGGCGGGTGCGCGAGGGCGCGCGGGTCGAGCTGACCATCGACCAGGGGCTGCAGCACACCGCCGAGACGGCGCTCTCGGCGGCGGTGGCCGGCGCGCACGCCAAGGCGGGGATGGCGGTGGTCCTCGACCCGCGCACCGGCGAGATCCTGGCGCTCGCCAACGCGCCGCTCGCCAACCCGAACGCGGTGCGCCACCCCGGGGAGCTTCGAAACCGGGCGGTGCAGGACGCCTTCGAGCCGGGCTCGACCTTCAAGGTGTTCTCGATCGCCGGCGCCCTCGAGGAGCGGGCCATCGGCCCGGAGGACTCGATCTTCTGCGAGAACGGCGCCTGGCACGTCGGCCGCCACACCATCCACGACCACCACGGGCTCGGGTGGGTGACCCCCGCCCGCATCCTCGCGGAGTCGAGCAACGTGGGGGCGGGGAAGATCGCCGCCCGGCTCGGCCGCGAGCGGCTCTACCGCACCTACCTCGCCTTCGGGTTCGGCGCGCCCACCGAGGTGGGCGTCCAGGCCGAGGCCCGCGGCACCGTGAACCCGCCTCGCGCCGACATCTCGCTCGCCACCATGAGCTTCGGCCAGGGCGTCACCGCGAGCGCGCTCCAGATCACCACCGCCATGGCCGCGGTCGCCAACCAGGGGCTGCTCCTGCGTCCCTGGCTGGTCCGGCGCGTGATCGACCCGGCTGGCGGCGCCGTGCTGGCCCAGGCCACGCCCACCCCGGTGCGCCGCGCCGTCTCCCCGGAGACGGCGCGCACCATGGCCCGCCTCCTCGAGGGGGTGGTGACCGACGGCACCGGCAAGAAGGCGCGCCTCGCCGGCTGGCGCGCCGCCGGCAAGACCGGCACCGCGCAGAAGGCCGATCCGCTCGGCGGCTACTCGGCGGACAAGCGCTTCAGCTCGTTCGTGGGCTTCGCCCCCGCCGACGCGCCGCGCGTCGTCGTCGGGGTCTTCGTGGACGAGCCGCGCGGCGACGTCTACGGCGGCGACGTCGCCGCGCCAGTCTTCAAGCAGCTGGCCGAGTACGCCCTGCAGTCGATGGGCGTGCCGCCCAGCTTCGCGCCCGCCGCGGCGAAGCCGGCGCCGGCGAGCCGCGCCGTGGCCGAGGCCGAGCCCGTCGAGTTCCCGGTGGTCGAGTCGGCGGCGCAGGAGGCGGAGCGCAGCGCGCGCGCCGCCCGCGGGGGGATCGCCGTCCCGGCGCTCGCCGGGCTGCCCGCCCGTCCGGCGCTCCGGACGCTCGAGCAGGCGGAGCTGATGGGGGAGCTGACGGGGTCGGGCCGGGTGGTCTCGCAGTCGCCTCCGGCGGGAGAAGTGGTGGACCGGGGGACGCGCGTTCGCCTGCACCTCGCGCCGCCCGGCTAGTTCAGATAGAAAGCGCCTCGATGCGGCTCTCCAGCATCCTAGAAGGGATCGACGCCCGCGCCGCGGGGCCGGCCTCCGACCCGGAGGTGACGCTGGTCACCGGGGACTCCCGGCAGGTCCGGCCGGGGGCCCTGTTCGTGGCGGTCCCGGGCACCCGGGAGGACGGGGCCCGCTTCGCGGCCGCCGCGGCGGGCGCCGGCGCGGTGGCCGTGCTGGCCGAGCGGCCGGTCGAGTGCGCTCCCGCCGGGCTGTGGCTGGTCGCCGACGCCCACCGGGCGCTGGCCCTCGCCGCGGCGCGCTTCTTCGGCCGCCCCGGGGACGCGCTGGCCCTCGCCGGCGTGACCGGCACGAAGGGCAAGACGACCGTCAGCTACCTCGTCGAGGCCTGCGCGCGCGCCGCCGGCGTGCCCATCGGCGTGGTCGGCACGGTGAGCTTCCGGTACGGCGCGGTCTCCCGCCCGGCCACCCACACCACCCCGTCGCCCGAGGCCCTGCAGGCCTTCCTCGCCGAGATGCGCGACGCCGGCGTCCGCGCCGCCTGCCTGGAGGTCTCGTCGCACGCGCTGGCGCAGGAGCGGGTGGCGGGGCTCTCCTTCCGGACCGCCGGCTTCACCAATCTCACCCGCGACCACCTCGACTTCCACTCGGACCTCGAGGACTACTTCGCCGCCAAGCGGCGCCTGTTCTTCCCGACGGGGGCGGTGCCCTCGCCCCCGCTGCGCGGAGCCCCCCACCCCCTCGCGCCGGAGGGCGGGCTCGCCTCCGAGGGGCTGGCGGTGGTGAACGCGGGCGATCCGCACGGCGCGCGGCTCGCCGCCGAGCTGAGCTCGGCCGGCCGCCGCCTCTGGCGGTTCGGGGTGCCCGGCGCGGAGCTTCGGGCCGAGGACGCCTCCTCCTCGCTCGCCGGGATCCGGGGCCGCCTGGTGACGCCGGCCGGCGCGGGCGCGCTCGCCTCGCCGCTGGTCGGCGCCCACAACCTCGAGAACCTGCTCTGCGCCGCCGGCCTGGCGCTCGGGCTCGGGCTGCCGCTCGAGGCGGTGCTGCGCGGGCTCGCCGGCTGCCGCGGCGCGCCCGGCCGGCTCGAGAAGCTGGAGGCGGGCGGGATCTCGGTGTTCGTGGACTACGCCCACACCGACGACGCCCTGGCCCGCACCCTCGAGGCGCTGCGCGCGCTCGCGCCCCGCCGGCTCATCGCCCTCTTCGGCTGCGGCGGCGACCGCGACCGCGGCAAGCGCCCGCTCATGGGGCGGGCCGCGGCCCTGGGCGCCGACCTGGTGGTGGTCACGAGCGACAACCCGCGCACCGAGGACCCGGAGGCCATCATCCGCGAGATCCTGCCGGGCGTGGAGGGCGCCGGGCTCCGCCCGATCCCCGCGGCGCTGGCGCTGGAGGGCGCGCGGGGGTATCTGGTCCTCCCCGACCGGCGGGAGGCGATCGACCTCGCCGTCCGGGCCGCGCGCCCCGGCGACGCCGTGCTGCTCGCCGGCAAGGGACACGAGGACTACCAGATCGTGGGGACCGAGAAGCGGCACCTCGACGATCGCGAGGAGGCGCGCCGAGCGCTCGGCATCCCATGAACGGACCCAGCTTCACGAGCGACGAGCTCGTCGCCGCCACCGGCGGGCGCTTCCCCGGGCCGATCCCGGCCCGCGTGGACGGCGTCTCCACCGACACGCGCACCCTCCCCCCCGGCGCCTGCTTCGTGGCGCTCCGGGGGGAGCGGTTCGACGGGCACGACCACCTCGCCGCTGCCCTCGCCGGCGGGGCCGCCTGCGCGGTGGTGGAGGAGGGGCGGGCCGCGGAGCTCGCCGCCGCCCTCGCCCGCCTCGACCGCGGCAACGGCAGCCCCGGGCTGGCCGGCGCCGGCTTCCCGCTCCTGGCGGTCCGCGACCCCCTCGCGGCCCTGGGCGGGCTGGCCCGCTTCCACCGGCGCCGCTTCCGGCTGCCGGTGGTGGGCGTGACCGGCTCGAACGGGAAGACCACCACCCGCGAGATGGTCGCGGCCATCCTCGCCACCCGCGGCCCGGTGCTCAAGACCGAGGGCAACCTCAACAACGAGGTGGGCGTGCCGCTCACCCTCTTCGGCCTGCGCGAGGAGCACGAGGCGGCGGTGGTCGAGATGGGGATGAGCCACCCCGGCGAGATCCGCCGGCTCTGCTGCATCGCCGAGCCGCACGTGGGCATCGTCACCAACGCCGGCGCCGCCCACCTCGAGGGGCTCGGCAGCGTCGAGGCGGTGGCCGACGCCAAGGCGGAGCTCTACGCCGGCCTGCCGCCGGGCGGCATCGCGGTCGCCAACGCCGACGACCCGCGCATGCTCAAGCGGGCGCAGGCCTCCGGCAAGCGGGTCATCACCTTCGCGAACGGCCGCGGCCGCCGGGGCGACGTGGTGGCCCTCGACCTCCTCTCCCACGGGCCGGAGGGGCTGGCCTTCACCCTCGCGGTGGGGAACCGGGAGCTCGAGGTGCGGCTCCCGCTGGTCGGCCTCCACAACATGGCCAACGCCGCCGCCGCCGCCGCCGCCGCGGTGGCGCTCGGCTGCGGCGACCGCGAGATCGTGCGCGGGCTGGCGGCGGTGCGCCCGGTCGGCCGGCGGCTGCGCCTCGAGCTGTTGCCCTCGGGCGTGCTCCTCGTGGACGACTGCTACAACGCCAACCCGGCCTCGATGGCGGCGGCGCTCACCACCCTCTCGCAGCTCGCCGCCGAGCGCGGCGGCCGGGTGGTGGCGGTCCTCGGCGACATGCTCGAGCTCGGGGCGGCGGAGGAGGAGTCG